>DAHWEW010000181.1:0-4703 GCA_027326225.1 Legionellaceae bacterium | reverse complement strand
AATGTATCCGTGCAATGAAAAAAGTGGTGAAAATTCCTGTGACTGCTAAAACGAGGATTGGGATTGATCATGAAGATCAATATGAATTCTTTAGAACATTTGCTGTGCATTTACTTGATGCCGGCTGTGACAAACTCATTGTTCATGCCAGAAAGGCTTGGCTCAAAGGGTTAAGTCCAAAGCAAAATCGAACGGTTCCGCCTTTGCACTATGACTATGTTTATCAAATCAAACAAGAGTTTCCTGATGTACCTATTGTCATCAATGGCAATATCACGAGTATTGAAGAAGTGCATCTTCATCTGGATAAAGTGGATGGGGTCATGTTAGGTCGAATAGCTTGTCAAAATCCTTATCAAATTGCGTGGATTCATCATACACTCTATCCACATATCCCGTTACCATCACAAAGAGCGTTGATTGACAGTTATGTGGCGCATACACAGTCTCACTACGATAAAGGGGTCCCCATGAGCTTGTTATTGAAACCTCTATTTCATTTCGCACATGGCCTGCCTCATGCGCGAAAATGGAAAGAGCACTTGATGCATCTGCAGAAAGCAAAGACCAAATCAGATTATTTGGCTCTGCCTTCTTTGATGTAGAAATAGAATTGAGGAATCTTGTTGAATCCTGCGCTACTGTAAAAATCGTGCTACAGCAAGGAGATCCCTCACAGTGTTCGGGATAACGTGCGCAGATACATTTAAGTTTTTTTCAACGGTTGCATTGTTTGAGTCTTGTATGGCGACAATGCCTCGTTGCCCTTCTTTTGTTAATCCTAGAAAATATAAGCACATGCCTTCCTCAATGATAGGGGCATATGCTTTTTTCTTGAGAGTCTCTGTGTCTAGAACGGCTGTTGCTTCATTTTTATAGGCAAAAGAATAGAATAACCAATGAGTTCCTCTATCTTCGATGTTCGTCATCGTTGCATACTCACCACAACCCAAATGATCTTGATCACAAAATTCTTGTACATTGGAGAAAGGCGTGTCTGTCATCAGTTGAAGGCTGGGGCATGGTTTGATCTCTGGAACAGGTGTAACCGCAATGAATTCTGGAATTTTTTTATCTAGATTCTTCAGATATACACAGAATTCTCTGTCTTCATCATCCTCCTCTATCGTAGGAGAATGGGCTTTTTCTAATAAACGTTTTGCTTGAAATCTGGGTCGATTATCGCTTAGATAACCGAGTACAAGTTGCCATACTTTGTCATCTGCTTCAAATAAATTAGCCCCAATAAACAAAGGGCTCGTAGAGTCATCATTGTATACGTCTTTTTCAATCATAGATGAATCAAGAAAAGACAAGTTAGCGCTGCTTAACTCTTTGGGGTCTGGACAGATCAGTTGTGCAAAGCATCCAAATGAAAAGAATAATGTGCTGATAAATAATAGGCGCGTCAATTCAAACCCTCAATCAAAATTCGATGGGCCAATAGTAACCGATATAGAAATAAAAATCGACACCAATGCTAAATATTGGACAATAAGGCCATAGTTCTATAGAATAGCAACACAATTTTTTTGAGCATTACGATATGAAAGAAAAACTTTTTAGTCTTATTTTGTTGTCCATGATGGGTTCGGTTCATGCAGCTGAATTAATCAAATTAACGAAACAACAAGGGATTCCAACTGATTCTTCGCTCTTAAAACAGTCAATGACTGCACAGCTTAAAGAAATTAAAAAATCGACCGAACATACTCGTTTTCAACAAGTTATCGATGGTATTCCTGTTTTTGGTCATCATGTGATGTACCATCATAATGCTCACCACGGGTATTACAGTGGACACTGGATTCATCTTTTACCCAAAGAGAAGACCGCGCTCTTCAAAAGCCCAATATATTTAAATGCAAATGACGCCATCTTAATCGCCAAAGAAAACTTCCAAACAACCAAACAAGTGCAGGATGGCATCCATGCAAAATATCGTCATGAACAAGCAAAACTATATTATTATTTTGATGATGCACATCAATTAAAAAAAGTGTATTTGGTGAGCTTTTTTGCTGAAAATGAGCAAGGCCAAAACCCCGCACGTCCTTATTATTTAGTAGATGCCAATACGAAAGAGATCATTCAATATTGGGATGGCTTGACAACCAATCAGATAGGCACAGGCCCTGGTGGTAATGAAAAAATAGGGCGCTATGAATATGGTAAAGATTACCCAAACTTAGATATCAGCGTGAAAGAAGATGGTAAGACCTGCCAAATGACGAATGATCATGTAGAAACCATCCATTTACATCATGAGATAATGGGAGGTAGCGTTTATGACTATCTTTGCTCTTTGCAAAATAGTGATGATGAAACAAATGGAGCGTACTCACCCCTAAATGATGCTCATTATTTTGGCAATATAATCTTTGATATGTATCAAAATAAGTACAATATCACGCCTTTATCTTTTAAATTGAAGATGCGCGTTCATTATGGCAATAACTATGAAAATGCCTTTTGGGATGGATCATCGATGACCTTTGGCGATGGTGCAGATAATTTCTATCCTTTGGTAGCATTGGATGTTGCGGCCCACGAAGTCAGTCATGGATTAACTGAACAAAATTCTGGACTAGAATATTGGGGCCAATCAGGTGGACTGAATGAATCTTTTTCTGATATGGCAGGAAAAGCCGCTGAATTTTATATGCACAAAGAAAACAAATGGAGCTTAGGCGCTGATATCACAAAAGGACAGCTACCCATCCGATATATGGATAACCCCAGCCGAGATGGCAATTCAATTGGTGATGTTCGTGACTTTGAACCCAGTTTGGATCCACATTTTAGCAGTGGCGTGTTTAACCGTTTATTTTATACACTGGCGACAACAGAAGGGTGGAATACTGAGAAAGCGTTTGAAGTGTTCTTAAAGGCGAACTTATATTATTGGGAGCCAGAATCTACGTTTTTTGAAGCAGCAGAAGGGGTGCTTCAAGCAACAAGAGATTTAAATTACAAGAGTGAGGATGTATTAAATGCAGCACAAACCGTAGGCATAAGCTGCGTAGACGTAAACCTAAGTTATCAATGTCAACAAAGTCCTGAAGACTAATCCACTTCCTAATGAAATGTTCGGTGGCATTTACTCGCAATTTCTAGTAAATTAAGCGATTTTGATGCTGATATACCTGTGACGGATCCATTCATAACAGATATTATTCGCTTTTTGTACAGATAGTAAAGAGGATTAACAGGGCTATGCTGAATACCTTAATGAAGAGAATGTTTGGAAGTCGTAATGAGCGTACTTTACGGCGCATGGAAAAAACAGTATCAGCCATTAATGCTTTTGAATCCGAAATGAAAGCATTATCAGACGCCGAATTAGCAGCCAAAACACCTTCGTTTAAGTCCCGTTTTGAATCTGGGGAAACCTTAGATGAGCTTTTGGCCGAAGCGTTTGCTGTGGTGCGTGAAGCATCGGTGAGAACGCTTGGTTTGCGCCATTTTGATGTGCAATTGATTGGTGGCATGGTGCTCCATGAGGGAAACATTGCGGAAATGCGCACAGGGGAAGGTAAAACATTGGTAGCGACATTGCCCGCGTATCTCAATGCTTTGAGTGGGCGAGGGGTGCATGTGGTTACGGTCAATGATTATCTGGCGAAACGCGATAGTCAATGGATGAAGCCTATTTTTGAATTTTTACAATTATCCGTAGGGGTGATTTACCCTGATATGCCACATGCTGAAAAACAGACCGCTTATCGTGCAGATGTGCTTTATGGTACGAATAACGAATTTGGTTTTGATTATTTGCGCGATAATATGGCGTTTAGCACGACAGACAAAGTACAGCGCGATTTAAATTTTGCCATTGTCGATGAAGTAGACTCCATATTGATTGATGAAGCACGTACGCCTCTTATTATTTCAGGCGCAGCTGAGGACAGCTCCGAACTATACATTAAGATAAACCAGCTGATTCCTAAATTAAAGAAAGAGGAAGAAGAAGGTGATGAAGGCGATTACACGATTGATGAAAAGCAAAAACAAGCGCATTTAACTGAAGCAGGTCACCAGCATATCGAAGAACTACTCACTGAAGCAGATTTGTTAGCATCAGGCGAAAGTCTTTATCATGCCAGTAATATTATGTTGATGCACCATGTCAATGCAGCATTAAAAGCTCATGCAATGTTTCATCGTGATATTGATTATATTGTGCAAAATAACCAAGTGGTCATTGTCGATGAGCATACAGGCCGTACGATGCCAGGAAGACGTTGGTCTGAAGGCTTACACCAAGCAGTTGAAGCCAAAGAACGAGTTTCCATTCAAAATGAGAATCAAACCCTTGCGTCAATTACCTTTCAAAACTTTTTCCGTCTTTATGACAAACTGTCTGGGATGACTGGAACAGCAGATACAGAAGCTTATGAGTTTCAACAAATTTATCGCTTGGAAGTGGTGGTTATCCCAACAAATAAAACCATGTGTCGAAGGGATGAACCAGATTTGGTCTATCTGGGTCAGCAAGACAAGTATCAAGCGATTATTGAAGACATAAGAGATTGTGTGAAGCGCAATCAACCTGTTTTGGTTGGCACGGCTTCTATTGAAGCATCTGAACTCTTGAGTACTTTGTTAAATAAAGTGGGAATTAAGCATCAAGTGTTGAATGCGAAATTTCATGAAAAAGAAGCGCAAATCATTGCCGAAGCAGGGCGCCCAGGGGTTGTCAC
>DAHWEW010000180.1:0-4707 GCA_027326225.1 Legionellaceae bacterium | reverse complement strand
ACTCTGAATGAATCCTTACTAATGGCACTTGGTTTTGGTAAAAGGGTTCTTTGATTAAGGCAAAGTGCTCCGCATCATCGATATCGTTTCGAAATACCGTCATGGTAAAATCACCATGATGGTGCAGTGGGACTCGAGAAGTGGCTAATGGATGCACCAAATCCTCATGACGAATACGATAATCAATCAAATCTTTAATGGTGACCATCGGTATATTGTGCTGTTTAGAAAACGCTGCCAGTTCATTCTGCCGACTCATGGTGCCATCTTCATTGATGATTTCACAAATAACAGCCGCAGGTGTAAGTCCTGCCAATCTGACCAAATCAATACTCCCCTCAGTCTGACCTGGACGTTTGAATACCCCACCAGGCATAGCGCGCAAGGGGAACACATGCCCCGGAGAAATAACGTCTTGTGGCCCACTGGAAGGATCTATGGCTACTTTTACGGTTCTAGCCCGATCACTGGCAGATATCCCAGTCGTAACCCCAGATGCCGCTTCTATAGAAATGGTAAAAGCTGTCCTATAGGGCGAGCGATTACAACTGGCCATCATCGGTAAGCCTAATTTATCAATCAAGGGAGCAGTCATCGGCAAACAAACCAATCCCCGTCCAAAACGAGACATAAAATTAATGGCTTCTGCCGTTGCAAATTCGGCCGCAATCACAAGATCACCTTCATTTTCACGATGCTCATCATCCAGCAAAATCACCATTCTACCTTCTTTCAGTTCAGTGATTGCGTGCTCAATGCTAGCAAAAAGATATGTCATTTTTTACCCCAATGTATTCACTCAAAGAGCCAGTTTGACACCCTGATGCCTTGAACCTAGAAAAAGCAGTTGACCTAGCAACGAGGTCAACTGCTTTTTCTAGGTTGTGAAGCGCGTATAGTATCATAGATTAGATTCATTGCGTATTAATCAGAGACTCTAACTGATGAGCAACGATTCGAGTCAAGTAATCGTACTCAACATTCAAACGTTGTCCTACTTTTAAATGGCTGAATGTAGTCACACTTAACGTATGCGGCACCAGCATGATTTTAATAGAACCATTCGCCACTTCATTGATGGTTAAACTAATCCCATCTAATGAGATACTTCCTTTGGGCAACAAAAATGGTTTTGAAGACTTTGCAAAGTCACCTACCGTTATTTCAGTGTATTCTTCCATTTTCGTCTTCGACAAAAGACAGGCCGTTGTATCGACGTGGCCACTGACATAGTGCCCACCAAAACGTGTTGTAGCCATCATTGCTCGTTCGATATTGACAAAATCACCCGAATTTAAAGATTCGAGTGTTGTCAATTTGAGCGTCTCTGGAGACAGATCAAAGGCTAACACAGGCTTTGAATGTGGTAATAAAGTCAAACAGATTCCATTCACAGCAATACTTTCGCCAGCCATTAAGTCATGAAAAGGAGCTTCAATGAACAAACGATGACCTATCTTGGAACGATGATGAGCAGTCACCACCCCTTTTGTTTCAATCAACCCTGTGAACATGGATCCCTCAACATTGTTGATGAGCTTGTGACCCAATCATATGTGGCCATCACATTATCTCCCATATGGTTCCAGGTGACTTGGTGCGTTTGATGAAAGATATCTGGATGATGATAGACAGATAATGCTCTTTCTCCCAATACCTTTGGCGATAGATAAATATAGGTTTTATTAACCAATCTCGCCAAATGTAGGGCATTAAATAAAGTACCTCCTGCTTCTACCCAAATATCGTGATACCCCTTTTGACCGAGATTCAAAATAATTGTCTCAAGGTTTAACAAGCCTTTTGTCGCTGAAATAGGATGACAAGAACTATTTGGGTAAATAGGTGGGTTTTGATACTGTTCGTCATAATAAATATGGCAATGCTTTGCTGATTGAAATACCTTGGCTTTGGGATTTAATGCCAAACGAGTATCAATAATAGCCACAGGTTTTGCGATTTCTTCCTCATTGAGTCGAACATTCAATAACGGATCGTCCTCATTCACGGTTTTCGCTGTTGTTAAGAGAATATCACTATGCTGACGTTGTTTATGAGTAAATACTCTACAAGTTTCGTTAGATATAGGAACAGATTTGCCTCCTATCCCTGCTATTTTTCCATCCATGGTCTGTGCTAATTTTACGGTTACCCATGGCTTTTGGTTTACAATCCAATAGTGATAACTTTGATAAAATGCATTGATTTCAGGCAGAGGGTAATGAAAAACATCAATACCTTGTTCATTTAGCCTTCTCGGAGTATTGTTTGCAATAACAACAGGATTGGGGTCTCGATACGCATAAACGACTTTCTTAATGCCAAATTGAATAATTGCATCGACACAAGGCGGTGTCTTTCCCCAATGGTTACAAGGCTCCAAAGTCACATAGAGGGTAATACCGGTTATATTTTTAGGCAGTTGTTCTAGCAATAGTTGTTCAGCATGGGGGGTACCTGCACCACGATGCCAAGTCTGTGCTATAATTCTTCCTTCATGGACAGCAACTGCTCCAACGCTTGGATTAGGCGCACATCTGCCACGCCCCAGCCAGGCTTGGTCTAGTGCAAGAAGCAGATACTGTTTGTGCATAGTTCAACCATTATTACAAAGTGTGCTTATGATAACAAATGATTCATTTATTGAGTAGCCTCATGACTCCAATGAAATGGCCAACAGTGATACTTGCAACACTCTTTGTTTATACAAGGAATAGGATTTTACGCCCTATTTCTGTCTTTTTCATTATTTTAATCTCTTTTTCGCCCTATGGCTCTGCCTTTTCACCCTATAGCACCAAAGAATTAGAACAATTAGAAAAAGAATTTATCGAGCAAATCAATTTGGCAGATAATGTCATCCGAGAACCTGTAGCTCGTCAATATATTAATCATCTTGGTGAGATACTAGCAAGAAATGGGCAGCTTCCTCAACCCTATTTTTTTCTGGTGGAATCCAATGAAATTAATGCATTTGCTGGTCCTGGAGGCTATATTGGAGTTAATTCACAACTCATTCTTGCCACAGCGAACGAAAGTGAGTTGGCAGCAGTCATGGCTCATGAAATGGCTCACGTCCGTCTTCATCACCTGTATCGCATGATCGAGCATCAAAAACAAATGCGCATTCCCATGCTAGCGAGTATGCTGGCAGCAATCGCTTTGGGTGTGGTTAACCCAACACTCGGCAGTGGTGCATTAATGGCCTCTCTCTCTGGATTTACCCAAGACAACATCAACTTTGTCAGATCCAATGAAAAAGAAGCAGATAGAATTGGCATTGATATGCTGATTAAATCAGGATTAGATCCGCATGGCATGGCTGATTTTTTTAAAAAAATGCAGCTTAATTCACGCTATTACTATACTGCAAATATCCCCGCCATTTTACGCACACACCCATTGGATGAAGATAGAATTGCTGAAGCAGAAAATCGATGCCCCAGTCATCAAAGCAAACCCTATCAAGATAGTCTTGATTATCGCCTATTCAAAGAACTGATCCGTGCAGAAACCAATCATGATCCCAAACAGCTGTTAGATTACTATCAAAATCAATGTCAAAAAAAAGGCAATGAAATCGCTTGTCAATATGGTTATGTTCGAACCCTTATGAACGTGAATCAGAACAAGCAAGCAATCACTCATTTGATGCCGTTACTAAAACGCTATCCTGATCATTTGTTTTTTGTCATTGCCATGTCTAGCGCCGAAATCGGATTGAAACAATACGACAGTGCCCTAAAAAGATTACGTGAATTACACGAAAACTATCCGGAAAATTACGCGGCCATTTTAAGCTATGCAGAAGCCTTAGAGGAGGCCAATCAACCCCAAGAAGCCGCAAAAATATTATTGAAAGGCAGTCGAATATTCAATACAGATCTGGTGATGTGTGAGGAACTTGCGCAAGCAGAGGCGGCAAGCCATCGTAAAGATTATGCTTATTTCACCGAAGCAACGTGTCAATTGCTGCAAGGACGAAAAAGAGATGCGATGAAAAGATTACAGGTTGCCAAAAACTTGGTCAAAAATGACCGTCTCCTTAGGGAGAGAATTCTTGCCAAAATAGACGAAGTCAAGTTTTTACTTAATCCCTAGTTTTTTTAAACGATACCGCAACGTTCTAAAACTAATCCCCAATAGTTCTGCTGCCGCAGTTCGATTCCATTTTGTCTTTTCGAGAGCACTTAAAATCATTTCTTTTTCATGATCTTGTAAACTCGTATCCAAATCAACGCTCCTATTTGCATCAAAAACATCCTTCCCTATCTCTACTTGAGAAAGCTGTAGATCCTCTATACGGATAGTCTCACCACTACAAAGAGCCATTGCACGCTCAAGGATATTTTCAAGCTCACGCACATTTCCAGGGAAAGGGTAGGTCAGGAGTGCTTCTAAACAGTCTTTCGGTAAAATCAACGGTTTTCTATTTTCTTTGTCTGCTAATTTTTGCAAAATATGCTTGGCTAAGAGTGGGATATCAGCTTTATGCTCTTGCAAAGCCGGCACACGTAATTCAATCACATTGATGCGATAATACAATTCCTGTCGGAATCGCCCTCCTTGAACCTCTTGTTGTAAATTCTTATTGCTTGCACTTAATATTCGAACATCCACAGGAATTTCATTACATTCACCAACCGGTTTCACCGACTTTTCTTGAATGGCGCGCAGTAACTTCACTTGCATGGCCAAAGGAAGCTC
>DAHWEW010000017.1:5655-13557 GCA_027326225.1 Legionellaceae bacterium | reverse complement strand
TATTGATATAACGATTGAGCGCCTGATCATCTGACGCTCCACAAGCAATAAGCAACATAGACAATATTGCCAACATCAAACCATGTCGTGTATTTGCATTAATGATGTTCATTGCGTCCGATATCTATAAATTTTAGCTGTCATTTCCATGCTCAGTTCGTCTCCACTCGTCACTTCTTTCTTATCTTTATCAGAAATGGCTCGTCCTATCACAAAATCATGTAAAGTCACAATACGACTCATTTGTGACACCCGACTTAAAAACACTGCAAACTGATGGAAATTGCCAAGAACAACAATTTTAATGGGTAATTCAATGTAGAAATCATGCTTCACTTCAGGTAATGGTGCAAATAATTCAAAAATCAAGCCACTGGCTATGCCCGTTTTTGAGATATCTTCTAATAACCCCGGCATTTCATTTTGCGTCGGCAATTGTTTCAACATATCGCCAAATCGTTCTTCCATGATGAGCATTTGGTTACGATAAGCATCTAAATTAGCAGCTTGATGTTGTTTCATCTCAAACTCGGTTTTCAATTTTGCTTCTTCTGCCAATAGGAGATCATACTGATCAAAATAACTTCCAACGATCAACCAATATCCCAACCCCAAAACAATGGCAAACAGCACGCCGGTAACGCCTATTTTGATGGCTTTGGGCCATTGGCCGACATTTTCTAACGTTAATTCATTGATATTGAGATTCATTTTTGTTTAGAACCTAATTGTTCGCTTAAGTTGGTTTTGTTTTTCTCTATAAAACTCAGTTTAAATTCATTTTCATTAGATAATTTTTCATCCGTAGGTTTTTCGTCAGCCGTTTTTTTTATCTCTGTGAGTTCTGGATCTTGAATGAGATCACTCCATTCTATATTTCTCATCAATTGCGATATATCGGAGTTTGACTCTGCATATCCTAACATAGTTACCTTCTCTCCAACTCTGTCAAGATGATACAAATACACCCCATCTGGTAAAATTCTAATGATTTCATTCATAAGACGAACGGTTAAAATACGGGTGGCCAGTAAATTTTGGACAATATTCATCCTAGCAATTAATGCCATGCGAAGTTTTTTAAGTTGGGTAATTTCATTGAGTTGTGCATCTAATTTTGTGATTTCAGATTTCAGTCGATCGTTTTGCTCTGTTTGCATATCAACGAGAGAGCTTGCATACAAGTACATCAAAAAAACCACGACGGCAGCACTCACAAATGAAATCACAAGATAAATAATAAATTGTTTCTGATCTTGCTCACGTTTTTGCTCACGCCAAGGTAATAAATTAATTTCAGTCATGTCATCACCCAATCTGCCTGAGTGCCAAGCCACATGCAACCATCAACATAGGCGCATCCTTTAGTATCATGTCACGATTGACGTGACTTGCAAATTCCATTTGTGCAAATGGATTGGCAATGCTGGTTGGAATATTAATATGCTCCTCTAGCAACTGCGCCATTCCAGATAACTTCGCCACGCCTCCCGCCAGAATGATATGATCAACATAGGTATGATTACTGGTGGAAAAGAAAAATTGCAAGGACCGCTTGACTTGGATCAAAATCAACTCCCGAAACGCTGCTATCACATCGTGCCCAGCCTCTGCAGGCAAAGACCCTTTTTCAAGCGCTTCAAATGCTTCAAGTCTATTTATTTTGTATTTGTCGATGATGGTGTCAATCAATTGATTCCCACCAAATTCATCTTCCCTAGAAAAAATAATTTTCATGTTATTCAATACAAATAAATGGGTGTAGATTGCACCTATATCAATGATTGCAATATTTTTTTTATCACCGCCCGCAGGTAACTGAGATTTTAATAACTGCGCGGCTCTTTCAACAGCGTATGATTCAACATCAACAACTTTTGCAATCAGACCTGCCTTCGTAATCACATCCACACGATTGGTCACATTTTCTGATCTTGAAGCGACAATTAAGACATCTAACATGGCTGAGTTTTTAGTAGAAGGACCAATAATATTAAAATCTATGTTGATCTCATCAATAGGATAAGGAATGTATTTGTCCGCATCAATAGCAACCAATTCTTCTATTTCTTGGGCACTAAGACCTGTGTTGACTTGAATCATTTTACTGATGGCTAAAGATTCTGGCACAGCAAGCGCTGCAAATTTACAACTGACATTCTCGGTGGTGAGTATCTTTTTAATCGCGCCAGCAACAGCCTCTGGATTTTTTATCAGATTACCCTCCACCGTATTTTCTGGTAACAAAGCACGATAATAACCCTGAACACAATATTGTTCCCCAACCCTAGATATCTCGAGAATTTTTACAGACGTTCCGCCAATGTCTATGCCAAGTACCGAGCGATGCTGAGATTTGAACAAATTGAGCACGTACCTAGTCTCCCTGTATTGGCTTGTGGCTGTTTCTGATGTACTCTTTGATATTAACGCAAGCCGTTCAAAATTGGAATTTTTAGCACTAGAGAATTTATTCACGATGACCGCTTCACTGATTGATGGGAAACTAGTTGCAAGTGAAATCAGACTGAAATTAAAAACCTTGATTTCAAAACAGTCACAATCCGGGCAAAGACCTCCTGGCCTTGCTGTTGTACTTATTGGCCAAGATCCTGCATCCACCATTTATGTGGCTAACAAACGCAAAGCCTGCGCCGAAGTAGGCATTCATTCCTATGCTTATGATTTACCAGAAAATACACATGAAGAAACGCTCTTAGCTCTGATTGAAACACTCAATTCTGATGATAGCGTGGATGGCATTCTTGTTCAGCTTCCCTTACCAAAACATATAAACAGTACAAGAATCATTGAAAGCATTAAACCAGAAAAAGATGTTGATGGGTTTCACCCCTATAATTTAGGCCGCCTAGCCCAAGGAAATCCTTTGCTTCGACCTTGCACACCTTTCGGTGTGATGCAAGCGTTACATTATTATCAACTGGATGTATGCGGAAAACATGCTGTGGTGGTGGGCGCTTCTAACATCGTTGGACGTCCCATGGCTTTGGAGCTTCTTTTAGCCAAAGCCACTGTGACTGTCTGCCATTCTAAGACTGAACACTTAGACAGTCATATCAAAGCGGCTGATCTTGTTGTCGTAGCAGTAGGCTCTTACAATGTGGTCAAAGCCGATTGGTTCGCGCCGCATCAAATCATTATTGACATTGGGATGCATCGTAATCAAGAAGGAAAGTTACATGGGGATGTGGATTTTATCAAGGCCCAACCGAAAGTACATTGGATAACACCAGTACCTGGCGGCATTGGGCCTATGACGATTTGCACTTTGTTGCAAAATACCATGCTTGCTAGAGATTACCATAGCAAGCATATTAACGATCAAAGTCACTCCAATCAAAGTCATCACTAAACTCATCCTCCAACTCTTCTTTCAGACGTTTTTGTTCTAACTTATCTTCAAGCATTCTGCGGACATGCTTTTTGTGATTTAAATCTTGCTCATCTTCAAAGCCAAAATCAGAAAAAGATTGGCTTTCATCATAGTCTTTATGTAAGCTCATGGCTTTCTCCACGTTTTTGTTATCTTTATAACTTAGTATAGAGCAAAATATCCAAAAGCTAGAAGAATCTCCGAAAACCTGAAAAATCTCCGCTCCCTGACGGTCGCGGTTCGGAGGGTGTCACGAGCAGGATTCAGGTGGGATGAGAGTTTAGAGAGAGTGAATATGTTAAGCTATCAGCACGGTTATCATGCCGGAAATTTTGCGGATGTCATTAAGCACCTCACCTTGACCCGTGTACTGAACTACCTCACTCTGAAGGAAAAGCCCTTATTTTACCTAGAAACTCATGCTGGAAGAGGCTTGTATGATTTAGAAGATAGACAAGCACTTAAAACTCAGGAAGCCACTCAAGGTATATTTCGTCTATGGGAAGAAAAACACCAACTTCCTCATGTATTCTCCCCTTACCTCGAACTGATAAGCACGTTCAATCAGAAAGATAAACTTCGTTACTACCCTGGCTCACCCGCATTTGCTATCCACATGCTTCGCGAATATGACAGACTCTTTTTGTGTGAATTACATCCAGAGGAATTTAAGTATTTAAAAACCATGAAGCATCACAATATGCGTGTACATTACAGCCATAGCGACGGCTTAAAAGAATTAAAAGCCCTATTGCCGCCCACTGAACGCCGTGGACTCATTTTTATTGATCCCTCTTATGAGATCAAAACAGACTATCGTCAGATACCTCAGTTGCTAAAAACAGTCTACCGTCGATTTTCCACAGGAGTCTATTGCATCTGGTATCCATTGGTGGATAGAAAATTCAATGAACAATTGCAAAGAGGATTTAACAACATTGGCACTACACACCATTTACGGGTTGAATTTTATCTTCATAGACCCTCTGAAGCTGGGATGACAGGATGCGGGCTTTTGATCATCAATCCACCTTATGTACTTTTAGAAGAATTGAAATTAGCATTGGAAGTATTGTGCCGGTTATTTAATCCCGGCCTGTCATCCTATCTCTTAGAAAATTAGGTAACCTTGTATGACGATAACAGCACTGCGTGCGTTTACTGATAATTACATATGGGTCATTGTAGATGAAGCAAATCATACGTTGACTTGTGTGGATCCAGGTGAGGCAGAACCTGTGTTAAGTTATGCAAAAAAAAATGCGCTAACGCTAACTCATATCCTTCTCACCCACCATCATCACGATCACATAGGGGGCGTCAGCGATTTATTGCAAGCTTACCCTAAAGCATCCGTATATGGACCCAAAGATCCAAGAATTTCTCATCTAACCACCCCCGTTTCAGATGAAGATATTGTCCATATTGGTCATCTGGCCTTTCGCATAATGTGCACACCTGGGCACACCTCTACTCATATCTGCTATCAAGAACCAACAAAAGGCTGGTTATTTTGTGGAGATACTTTGTTTTCTGCTGGGTGTGGTCGCGTCTTTGATGGAACATTGGAACAATTATACCACTCGATCCGTTTATTAAAACATTTACCCAATGACACCAAAGTCTATTGTGGACATGAATATACCTTGAAAAATTTAAGCTTCGCAGCCACAGTCGAGCCAGAGAATACGACCATTTCTGATTACTCAAAACATCTACAAGCACAAAAACATCTGTGCTCCCTACCCTCAACGATTGGACTTGAAAAAAAAATCAATCCTTTCATGCGTACAACAGCCCCAACGATTCACAAATTTGCACTGATGTATGGGATAAATATTCATGATTCGTTCGCTATTTTCAGATGCTTGCGCGCCCAAAAAGATATCTTTCAAGGGTGAACTTGAGTTAACAATGCCTATTTTGTATAAAATAAATCCCAAAAGGGTTCCTTCGAGGTGATTTTTTTAGTAGACTGCAAGACCCGTAATTGAAACTAGAGTGTTCATTTGAAGTTTAAGTTACTGATCATACATTATATATTGCCTATTTTGTTCTGTATTTTGACTTTTTCAAAAGTAGCCAATGCCACTCCTAACGTTTGGGAGGTGTTACGACAGGAATTTTTACTCAATCATGAAGTCACACGCCCTCAGGTTCAAAGTCAAATTCGTTGGCTTGTATCCCACCCCAGTTATATTCAAAAATTAGCGCGACAGTCGCAACCTTATATTTATCATGTGGTGACTGAGATTAAAAAAAGAAAATTACCCGGTGAGCTTGCGTTAATCCCTATGATAGAAAGTTCCTATGATCCCTTTGCCTATTCAGGGGCAGGAGCGGCCGGACTTTGGCAATTAATGCCTGGAACAGGAACTGATTTAGGACTAAAACAGGACTGGTGGTATGATGGTCGAAGAAGTATTCGTCCTTCAACCAATGCAGCATTAAACTATCTGGCTTATTTACATAACTTTTTTAATGGAGATTGGTTGTTGGCCTTTGCTGCTTACGATTCTGGGGAAGGCACGTTGTCTAAAATCATCAAAAACAGCGGTCTTTCAGAAAAACGGGTCAACTTTTGGGCGTTGAACGTGCCTGAAGAAACAAGGGCTTATATTCCTCGCTTACTAGCATTGGCTGAAGTGATTCAAAATCCTGAGCGCTACAGAATTAAACTGCCTGATATTCCTCATACGCCGTATTTTGAAGAAGTGAATATTGGTAGTCAAATCGATCTCAATCATGCAGCAAAATTGGCCGGGATGTCTTATAAAGAACTCATCAAACTAAATCCGGGGTTCAACCGATGGGCCACAGCACCTTATCGTCCTTATAAATTGTTAATCCCAACTGATAAAGTTGAAGATTTTAGCCGTAACTTAGCCAATTTACCGGAAGATCAACGAGTCAGCTGGACACGCCATAAAGTCAGCGCAGGTGATAACCTCATCTTGATTGCACAAAAATACCATACCACGGTGAATCTCATCAAAGAATTAAATCAATTGAAAGGCAACTCCATTAAAAAAGGTCAAATGGTCCTTATCCCGAGTAGTAAAAATACAGCTTCATCCACGAAAGTCGTCAAACTTTCTCCGAAAAATACGTCGCATTTTATAGCGCCTAAGGAATATAAAGTCCTTCATATTGTGCAAAGAAATGAAACCTATGCCGATCTAGAGAGAAAATATGGCATCACAAAGCATGATATCCAATCATGGAATCATTTATCAGCCCAATCTTCTTTATCTCAAGGTCAGCAACTAACCATTTGGAAAAAGCCGAAACCTACCGGCGTATACATTGTCAAACCAGGAGACAGTCTGAGTCTCATAGCGAATCAAAATAACACCAACATCCGAGAGTTACAAAGATTGAATCCAAATCTTCATGGTCACCCTTTGCGCGCCGGACAAAAAATAAGATTGGGGTGAAAAATACACGTTCAATCTTGTGTTATACTTAAATTATTCTTCAATCATATATGAACAAGATGAAACTACTATTTGATTTTTTTCCGATTTTGATTTTCTTCATAGCCTATAAGTTTTTTGATATATATGTCGCAACCGCTGTTGCGATGGCAGCATCCCTATTCCAAGTGATCTTTTATCGCCTCAAGCACCAGACTTATGAAAAAATGCATCTCATCAGCATGAGCCTCATTATGGTGTTAGGGGGAGCCACCTTATTTTTCCATAATCCGTGGTTTATTAAATGGAAACCAACTGGCATTTATTGGTTGTCAGCCCTCGTTATTTTAGGCTCCCAATTTATTGGTAAAAAAACT
The DNA here is from genome assembly GCA_027326225.1 of Legionellaceae bacterium. Lineage (GTDB taxonomy): Bacteria > Pseudomonadota > Gammaproteobacteria > Legionellales > Legionellaceae > DAHWEW01. The sequence continues at coordinate 6,370 of DAHWEW010000017.1, read as the reverse complement.
TTGATTCAAAAAATGATGGAAGGCAATATCAACTTACCTTCCAAAATATGGGGAAGATTAAATACAGCTTGGGCTCTCTTTTTTATCGTGATGGGAGCACTTAATCTTTATGTGGCATATTACTACAACACTGATTTTTGGGTTAATTTCAAACTATTTGGCGGAGCAGGGTTTACGTTACTCTTCGTTTTTCTTCAAGCCATTTACTTAACCCGACATATAGTGGAAGATAATCTAGGTAAAGAATCGGCACCAAATCCTAATCAAGGATAAGGAGCAAACATGCGATTGCTACTGGTTGAAGATGATGAATTACTTGGAGATGCAGTTAAAACGGGCTTAACCCAATTTGGTTACATTGTAGACTGGTTAAAAGATGGGGAAACAGCGCGTGCAGTCATTAAATCAGAATCATTTGAGCTGATTATTCTTGATTTGGGCTTACCCAAACTGTCTGGTATTCATTTATTGCAGAGCATAAGACATGATGGTAATCGCACCCCCGTCATCATATTAACTGCCAGAGAATCTGTAGAAAGTAGAGTCAAGGGCTTAGATAGTGGTGCTGATGATTATATTATCAAACCTTTTGATCTCAATGAATTAAGCGCTAGAATTCGTGCGTTGGTCAGGAGATCGCAGGGTCGAGCTGACACGGTCTTACAATACCGTAATATCACGCTCGATCCAGCAGCTCATTCTGTGATGGTTGATG
>DAHWEW010000017.1:0-5645 GCA_027326225.1 Legionellaceae bacterium | reverse complement strand
TCGTCGCGAATTTTCACTACTCCAAAAACTCTTAGAAAATAGTGGCCATGTGTTATCTCGTGAGCAATTAATGCAAAGCATTTATGGTTGGGATGAAGATGTTGACAGCAATGCTTTAGAGGTACACATCCACAATTTACGAAAAAAACTCAATGCCAACTTCATTCGCACCATTCGAGGTGTCGGATATATGGCTGAAAAAAATGAGAGTACTTAGAGCATTGTGAAACTATCAATACGCAAATTTTTATTAATTAATTTGTTGTTGGCTATTACCATTACCACAACACTCACTGCTATTGGCAATTATTATCTCGATCAAAAAGATATCCAAGAACACTTAGACACCTTAATGGCCATTTCTGCATTATCTTATCAAGCTTTGTTAGGAGATGACGTACATCAACGACCCTTGAATAAAATTCAAGATAACCTTGAAATGATTCCACAAAAAGTTGAGACCTATTATCAACATAGTCCTTTGGACGAAGAACCCCCAGAATATTATCTTGATAAGTTCAATTTCCAGGTATGGACTGATGGTGGCAGATTACTGCTTCATTCATCCAATGCGCCCAAAATTCCCCTGACAGCAGATACAGACGGGTTTAGCGATAAACTGATTGGGAGCCAGAAATGGCGGGTATTCACCACCTATAATATCAAAGCTGGGGTCAGGACAGTATTGGCAGAACGGTATGATACTCGTAATGAATTAGGGCATCGTATTGCGCAAGATGATCTATACATTATGCTTCTGACCTTCCCATTATCGGGACTCTTGATTTGGATCATTATTGGTCGGGGTCTTGATAGCCTTGATAGAGTGGCCAAAGAAGTGGCAAATAGAGCGCCTTCTCATCTAGAGCCGGTGAGCATCAAAGCAGTTCCTGACGAAATAAAACCCGTGCTCGATGAATTAAATAAACTTTTCTTTCGCCTGAAAGAAGGGTTTGAGCGTGAAAAACGCTTTGCAGCTGATGCAGCCCATGAACTTCGTACGCCCCTTGCTGCGATCAAAGCACAAGCCCAAGTTGCGTTAAATACCAATAATTTGAATGAAAAAAACATTGCACTACAAAAGCTCTTGGCCAGCGTAAACCGAAGCACGCACATTGTGCAACAATTACTAACAATGAGTCGATTAGTTCCAGAGGCCTCAAGCATCAACGATCTAGATGAAGTAAACCTACCTAAGCTCACCCGAGAAGTCTTAGCAATGCTTGCACCCAATGCTGTTGAAAAACAAATCGAACTGGCCTTTGAGCCTGATAAAAATATCCCCAAATTTGCTGGAAATCCCACAGCCATTGAAATTTTAATCCGTAACCTCGTTGATAACGCCATTCGATATTGCAAAGTAAAAGGCCTGGTAGTGGTTAAAACATACTCAGACAAACTCAATGTTGTTTTAGAGGTGAGTGATAATGGACCCGGGATCCCAAAGGAATTACAGTCCAGGGTCTTCGAGCGTTTTTTTCGTGTCCTGGGTAATCAAAGCCCAGGGAGTGGTCTTGGACTTGCCATTGTTCAACAAATAGCGAACTTACACAATGCTCAGGTGGTTTTAGCGTCACCTACGAAAGGGACTGGTTTAATTGTGAGAGTCTATTTTCCAATACGGTCAGGCTAAGCGTTCGCATATAAAATCTGTAGGGCTTGGCGTATGAGTTGTTCACAGGTTTTTTGACCATCATCTATTTTATGAATGGCTTTGCTGGCTTCCTGTGGTTTATATCCCAATGACTCTAATGCTTTGATCGCTTCTTCCTGAACCTGAATCTTATTAGGACTAGATATATCGATTGGCTTGTTTTCTTTGTTTAATTTTTGCACACTGTCTTTCATTTCAACCACCAATCGTTCTGCTGTTTTTTTACCAATACCGGGTAAGTTAGTCAGCAGAGCCGTATTTTGCTGATGAATACACTGAATGAATTCATCGGGTGTGATACTTGAAAGAATCGCAATCGCCATTTTAGGTCCGACGCCATTTACTTTGATCAAAGCCCTAAATAGCGCTCGTTCTTCTGGATCAAGGAAACCATAAAGAAGAAAAGCATCTTCACGAACAATGGTATGGATATGTAAACCAATTCGAGTACCCATGGTTTGTAATTGAAAGAAGGTTGTTAAGGACGTTTCTACGTCATACCCTACACCATTCACATCAACAACGAGTTTTCCGGGTGCTGAGCCTTCCTGTACTAATCCATGTAGCCATCCTATCATCTTGCTCTCCTATAGCGAGTTTTAAGGATTCCATTTTTCATGTGACTGTGACAAATTGCAATCGCTAATGCATCTGCCGCATCGTTTTGAGGTGAACTATTTAACATCAGTAGCTGAACCACCATGTGTTTCACTTGACTTTTTTCTGCAGCACCATAGCCCGCTAGGGATTGTTTCACTTCCCGCGCTGAATATTCGCTCACCCGGATTCGATGAGAGGCACAAGCAACCATTGCAACCCCACGCGCATGCCCCAGTTTCAGTGCTGAATTTGGATTTTGGTGCATGAATATCTGTTCAATAGCCACTTCGTCTGGTGAAAACTCTTCCATGAGCTGACAAATACCATTAAAGATTTGCAGCAACCGTTGACTCAGTTCTCCGTCAGATGTGCGGATGCAACCACTATCAATGTACTGCAACTGTTGCTTATTCTCTCTAATAAGACCGTAGCCTGTGATACGTGACCCTGGATCTATCCCTAAGATAATCATTGTTACCCTACTGATTCAACGGATGGCTCGCTATATTCAGCATTGCTGTGAACTGCCTGCACATCATCCAGATCTTCAAGCATATCTATTAATTTTTCTAAACTTTGAAGCGTATCCTCATCAAGTGAAACCGTTGTTTGTGCTCGCATGACAACGTGAGAATGTTCGAGCTCGAAATGATGAGCGTCTAAGGCTGCTAACATCGCATGATATGCATCAGCAGTGGTGATGATCTCAATTTGACCTTCATCAAGGTTCACATCTACGGCCCCAGCATCAATAGCCACCTCCATGGCCTCTTCTTCTTTATCAGTAGGCGCTAAAAGGATCTCGCCCTGCTCTTTAAAAAGATAAGAAACAGAACCGTCTGTGCCCAAGTTTCCTCCGTGTTTGGTAAATGCATGCCGAACTTCAGAAACCGTACGATTTTTATTGTCAGATAAGCAGTCAACAATCAACGCAACACCCCCAGGACCATATCCTTCATAGCGCATGGCAACCATTTCCGATCCATCCAATCCACCTACACCCCGCTTCACAGCATTATCTATGGTGTCACGTTTCATATTCGCTTTCAGTGCTTTGCTCACGGCATCCCGTAATCTGGCATTGGAAGACTCATCTCCTCCTCCCATTCGCGCACTGACAGAAATCTCTCGAATCAATTTTGTAAAAATCTTCCCACGTTTTGCATCTTGTAATCCTTTACGAAATTTAATGTTAGCCCACTTACTGTGTCCTGCCATCGCAATTGCCCCATTTTTCAGATATGTTTTTAGCTTATACCTTTGGTATTTCTAGCTCCACAATGAATTATACAATGTCGATTGCCGAAAAAGAACTGCTGAGAAAAAGATCACATCATTGGAGCTGGGGCTCCAAAAAGCTCTTCAGGTTCTACATCAACCCTCAGATAAAACGTAAACATTTTCGGACGCTGCAAAATAGTTACATAAAATATCTCAATCATTTCGTCCCTTGAGCACTTGTGATCAATGAGACACTCTTCTCTTTGAAGATCTACTCTAAATTCAGCATGTTGCTCCATGAGCTCTCGAATCCATTGTCTTTCTAAACGCTCTTGCGGTGACTCTCTAAATATCCCAAATAAAGCTTTATACAACCCAAAAGCCATACTGGGTTCAAACAATAAATTGACTAATCTGATACATTCATTCATTAAATTGGATTGTATGGAATGTTCCTTCACTCTTTTTATGACCGGTCTTTCTACTGGAACTAATTTTCGTTTAGACATAAACATCAAACACAACCTCATAAATATATTCTAAACAACATCCACACTTGTGTATGGATGTCCTTGTTGTTCAATTTTAAAATAGCTATGTCCCAATAGTCCAGCGTTGATTGCCCAATCGATACTCAGATAACAACAAAAGTTAGTCTAACCGCGCTCTAATACGAGCCCGAGCCCGCCCGAACCCGATTTCCCCATTTTTGTGCCCATTTGGTTAACATCATATCGAACAAACCCATGGGAAAAGCACTTGCCTGCACTCAAATCAAATGCAACAATAAAATCAGCAACACAAGTCCAAAGAGACTATGAACAAATGATTCAAACACCAGCAAAATCAACCAAACCTAGACAATAAACAATTGGGCGAAAATTTGGGGATATTTAGGAAAAAGAATGTATCCTCCTAATGATAGCTTCATCTGGATGCTGGTGTTAAAAGACAAATCAGATCGGGCTCGGGCTCGTAATTTGATAGTAGTTTGTTCAAACTACAGAGAGGGAGGAGCAATACGTGTATTTAGCCGGATTTGGCAACCAGCATATGAGCGAAGCCCTCGAAGGTGCTTTGCCAAAGTCACAAAACTCTCCACAGAAATGTGCTTTGGGACTGTATGCCGAACAATTGAGTGGCAGTGCCTTTACCAGACCAAGGCATCTCAATCTTCGTAGTTGGCTGTATCGCCGCCTTCCCTCAGTGGTGCATCATGACTATGAACCTTATACTCATCACCTCACTGATCCACTCCTGCACCCATTGCCTCCCAATCCTTACCGTTGGTCAAGTAGAGAGGAGCCATTGAGCAAACAAGATTTTATTGATGGACTTTCGCACTTTGCTGGGAATCAATGGGTCGATGCCTATCTGTACCAATGTCATTTGTCTATGAAAGATAGATATTTTAGTAACCATGATGGTGAACTATTGTTTGTACCCTATCAGGGAAGAATAAAACTTCACACTGAATTCGGAATACTTGAAATTAGACCAGGTATGATTTCTGTTATACCTAGGGGGATTACGTTCAAAGTTGAATTAATGGATGACTTTGCTGCTGGTTATCTGTGTGAAAACAAAAACGCCCCGTTTACTTTACCAGAGCTTGGTCCTATCGGTTCAAATGGTCTTGCTGCTCCACGACATTTTCTTTATCCCAGGGCGGCATTTGAAGAGTCGATGACAAATGTGACCTTGATCTGTAAATCTCAAATGCACTGGTGGATAGCAAAAAGTGAACACTCCCCTCTTAATGTTGTTGCCTGGCATGGTAACTATGCACCCTATTGCTACGATTTATCTTTGTTTAATACCATCAACACGGTCAGTTTTGACCATCCCGATCCTTCTATTTTTACTGTATTAACCTCACCAAGTGAAACCATAGGTATCGCAAATCTTGATTTTGTCATTTTTCCACCGCGTTGGATGGTTGCTGAGCACACATTTAGGCCACCTTATTTTCATCGAAATATCATGAGTGAATTCATGGGATTAGTGATTGGAGAGTATGATGCGAAGCAAGAGGGTTTTCACATCGGAGGGGTCAGTATCCATAATCGGATGACCCCCCATGGTCCTGATAGTGACACGTATCAAAAAGCCATCCAGCAAACTTTAAAACCACAACAGTATAAACATACCTGTGCCTTTATGTTTGAAT
>DAHWEW010000179.1:0-4713 GCA_027326225.1 Legionellaceae bacterium | reverse complement strand
TTGAAGATAGAATAGATTTGCCTGAACTTGCTGATGAATTGATGATGAATGTCGATGATTTGTTCCCAATATTAGAAACTTTAGAGATTCTAGGTTTTGCTCAGATCCTTGATGGAGATATTCACTTAAGTGAGCTTGGAAAAATATATTCCGAAGCTGATTTACAAGAACGTAAGCAATTGTTTGCGAGAAGGTTATTAGAAAAAGTGCCTCTTGCCCGATATATTCGCCGAGTTTTGGATGAAAAAGTAGGACATCGTGTGTCTGAAGAACGGTTTTTAACCAAGCTTGAAGATTTTCTGAGTGAGAAAGAGTCCGAGCGAGTTCTGCGCACGATGATTGATTGGGGTCGTTATGCGGAGCTGTTTGCTTATGATTTTAATACAGGCACTTTGAGCCTTGAAAATCCTGGAATTTCAGATACAACAATAAACACTTAATGTAACTCTCCACCTTATCCCGAAAAAAGTGAGGGATAAGGTGGAGAGTTACCACTTAATACTAATTGATGACATGCCCTAAGATTGGTTATTATTTTCGTGTAATTTTGATTGGGTCAATAAATAGTTCAGGATTTCAAACAAACGCTCTTGTGATTTCGCCATTTGTAAATCGGTTTTAAATTTATTATTCACGATAAAAGCTGGAACAGCATTGATATGATGTTCTGCCATTAAACTAAGGCTGGTTTTTACAGATAAATCAATGCTTGGTGAATAGCCAAAGGCACTTTTTACGGTGACTGGATTGACACCTTGCTCAATGAAAAAGTCCACCATTAATTTGTCACTATTCAGGGGGCGCTTGTCTGTATTAATGGCTTTAAACAACATGGGATCAAGTTTGCTACTGAGTGATAGTGCTTTAGCTGTATAATATGCTTTGGCATAAAATTCCCAATCTTTATTGAATATAACGGGGACTCTTCTAAAATAGATGGTTTGGCTATGCTCCTTTATCCAAGTCTGAAGTGCTGGTTCAATACGGTAACACCAAGGGCAACCAAAACTAAAAAATTCAGTTACGTTAATGGTGGTTGTATCGTTATCTACCTTATTTGGATTTTTTAGGATCTCATAATCTTTACCTTCAATAAAATCAGCAGCAAAGCCTATGGACGATAGACAAAATAACCACAAGGAACATAAAAACTTGATCATTTGATTTCACCTGGAAATATATGGATGGATGCTTCGCGTGAAGTATTTCATAGCAAGACACGTTACCATTCATGCTGATGAATTTCAAGTCATCCGTTTTTGGGCTCTTCCAAAAAAGTTCAGTCAATGTAGGCCTGCTACATAATGCGCAACTGCCTCCATATCTTCAACACTCATCCGAGAACTGATGTCTTGCATGATTGAATGAAGATCGTTTTGGCGAGTGTGTGCTTTGAAAGCTTGTAACTGTTGGATGGTATAAGCTGGATTTTGTCCAGAAAGAGAGGGAAAGCCTGCTTGATTATTCCCTGTACCCCTAGGTCCATGACAGGCTATACAAGCTGTGATGTGCTTTTTGTAATCTCCCCCACGATATAATTGTTCGCCTCGTTTTAGAAATGTCTTTAACGTAGTTCCTGATGGCGGAGGAAGGTTTGCGTAGAATGCTGCAAGCATTGCCATATCTTGTTCATTTAAATGCTGCACTGCTGGGCTCATGATTGGATGATTTCCTTTTTTAAAATCAATCAATTGTTTCAACAAGTAATGTTCATTTTGTCCGGCAAGATTGGGCCAAAGTGGGTTAATAGAGATGCCTCTTTTGCCATGACAAGCACTACAAGTGTTTGATTTTTTGAACCCGTCTTGTTCATTGCCGACTGCAAATGCAGAAGTGAACACACATATTGTCATGAAAATAATCAAATTTTTCATTATTATTCCACCATTTGTCTTGTGGTTTATGTTAGACTGTTGAAAATATATATCATTTTTGCAACGAAGATTATGCCAGCTAACCCCTATACTCAAGCCAAATTTTTAAAAAGTGCCGCACGTGTTCATCAATTGCCTGAAGATTCAGGGTATGAGGTTGCTTTTGCTGGTCGCTCAAATGCTGGAAAATCAAGTGCATTGAATTGCTTGACGGGTATTCGTCAGTTGGCGCGTACCAGCAAAACGCCAGGACGAACCCAATTGATTAATGTGTTTACATTGAATGATGAGACAAGACGCTTAATCGATTTGCCTGGGTATGGTTATGCCAAAGTATCAGCGCACATGAAGCGTGAGTGGCAAACGAATTTGGCGCATTATCTCGAGGTTCGGCAAAGCTTGAGAGGCTTAGTGTTGTTGATGGATATTCGCCATCCTTTAAAAGAGCTTGATCAATCCATGATTAATTGGGCGCTGGATAGGCAAATGCCCGTGCATGTTTTATTAACCAAAGCAGATAAGTTAAGTCGTGGACAGGTTCAAAGCACTGTTCTTCAGATCAAGAGGCAATATGAGCTTGTGCAGGAGCTATTGACGATACAAGCATTTTCATCATTAAAAAAGCAAGGTGTCGATGAGCTTATCCAGGTGATGAATCAGTGGATGGAGTTGGAATCATTTTGATGATTGCTGAAAAATCAAGATGGCCAAGTCCCTTATCAATAAATTGTTGATAGAGTTTTGTTGCCTCACTCCCCAACTGAGTATTTAAGCCGACATCTTGGGCTGATTGTTGGCTCAGACACAAATCTTTGAGCATCATGGCCCCTGTAAATCCAGGTTGATAATTGTGATTAGCAGGGACATTATCTAATAGGCCAGGGACTGGTGCATAATGGCTCATAGCCCAACACTGTCCTGATGAGTGAGTGACGACCTCAAATAATTTTTGAGGGGTTAGACCCAAATACTCTGCAAGGGTGAACGCCTCTGATATGGCAATCATGGAAATACCTAGAATCATGTTATTACAGATTTTTGCTGCTTGTCCGCTGCCGCCAGGTCCTGTATGGATGATTTTTTTGCCCAAAAAAGCCAACAGCTTTTCCGCTTTCAGAAAAGCGTCCTCACTCCCACCAACCATGAAAGTGAGTGTTGCTTGACTCGCGCCGGCTACACCTCCAGATACTGGCGCATCAACGGCTAAAACATGTAATTGACTGGCTTTTTGATGGATGATTCGAGAAGTTTGCACGTCAATAGATGAGCAATCAATATACAAGGTATTTTTATCTACTTGATGAAATAAGCCATGTTCGCCTAAATAGACTTCTCTTATTTGTGTGCCTGTTTGCAGCATGGTGATGATGATTTCTTGATCACTAGCAATCATCGCGAGCTCGCTAGCTATTTTGCCTCCAGCGGCACGAAAGCTTTCTAAAGCGTTCGCATTTATATCAAATCCAGTCACCATATGACCTGCTTTGACCAAATTGATAGCCATTGGCAGTCCCATATGTCCCAAGCCTACAAATCCTATTTTTGCCATTTTTTATACTCCCTAGCGATGGCTTGGCATGGCAAAAGCATTCGTACTAAGATCACTTGTTGGCCACTTGCAAGTGACTGTTTTTAATCGGGTATAAAAGTGAATGCTTTCTAGTCCATGCATGTTTGTATCTCCAAAAGAAGAGCGCTTCCATCCGCCAAAAGGATGATTGGCGATGGGGACAGGAATCGGAATATTGACCCCTACCATGCCTACCTGTACTTGCTCTGTATAAGCTCGAGCGATGGCGCCTTCTCGCGTAAAGATAGCCGTACCATTTCCATATTGATGGCGATTCACAAGAGCTAAGGCTTCTTCAAAATGTTTCATTCTGACGATGACGAGAACCGGACCAAAAATTTCATTTTGATAAATAGACATCTCTTCACTGACTCTATCAAAGAGGCATGGACCAAGAAAAAAGCCCTGCGGATACTCAGGATGCTTATACCCTCGTCCATCTATTAATAATTGTCCACCTTCGTCAACTCCTTGCTGGATGGCTTTTAACACCCGCTCACGGTGTTCCTGACTGATCAGAGGCCCCATATCAGTGCCAGGAAGATCGCCATGGTTGATTTTGATGGCATGCGTGAGTGGCATGAGTTTTTGCAAGAGTGCATCGGCTGTATCTGAGCCTACCGTGACGACTACAGATAATGCCATGCAACGTTCACCCGCTGAACCGAATGCTGCTCCCACAATAGCGTTGGCAGCTTGTTCCATATCCGCATCTGGCATGACCAAACAATGATTTTTGGCACCGCCAAAAGTATGTGCGCGCTTACCTTCTGCGGTGGCTTTCTTGAAGATGGATTCGGCAACGGGGGTTGATGCAACTGCGGTAAAGGCTTTGATATCAGGGTGGACCAATAATTGATCGACAGTCGATTTATCTCCCTGAATACAATTGGCAACGCCTGGAGGCAGACCCGCATCGCTTAATAATTCTAATAATCGGATGGGTGCTGAGGGATCTTGCTCTGAGGGTTTCAGGATAAAGGTATTCCCACACGCAATAGCGGGTATGATCATCCAAATAGGCACCATGACTGGAAAATTAAAGGGAGAAACCCCTGCACAGACCCCTAAAGGCTGACGAAGGGTGTAGCAGTCAATGTGAGAAGACACATTTCTAGAAAAAGTTCCTTGTAACTGACTGACTAGTCCACAATGGTACTCAACCACTTCAATGGCTCGCAGAACAGATCCTTTGGCGTCTTCTATTGTTTTTCCATGTTCTCTGGTTACGATGCGTGCTAAATCTAAAAGATTTTTTTCTAATAACTC
>DAHWEW010000178.1:0-4719 GCA_027326225.1 Legionellaceae bacterium | reverse complement strand
TTGAGGAACGAATGCGGTTTTCGCATCTTGAGCGATGGCTTTGACCACGTCAGTGATGGAAGTATCTTCTGTTAAATCAAAATAGTGGGCTTTGGCGGACTTTGCAGATTGTGCCACATAACTGTTTAAAAAATAGGGTAAGCTTGAAATAACAGCAATGATATTATGTTTTTGGATATAATCCCTGGTTGCTTCTTGATTTTTGACATCTAATGCAACTGTCTTAATCTCGGGCATAACATTGAGCAGACGTGCCACATCCGTGCCACCAAATTCTACATCTGCTAAATGTACTTGATAATCATGACTATCAGAGAGTAGGCATGCAATCAAACTACCAATTTTACCGGCTCCGGCAACCAGTACATTATGCATAGATATCTTCCCTAAAGTTCAACTGCTGAGGAGGATTCGGTTTCCTCTTGCAAACACTGTATGTATTCATCAAGAAAGATATCAATGTTTTTCAAAGAGTCAAACACTTTATCTGAACGAGACATATCGACATAACTGGATTTGTTTTTATATAAATCAAACATTTTGCTCCCTTTCAGATTTTCATGTAAAGGTTCGGCCCTAAAAAACCTGTCGCCCGTGATTTCTGAGCGTGATAAGAGCCATGAGCGCCTGAATCCTTCCGTATAGACTTCTTTAAATAAATCATCTGAACAGAGGGTGTGGTTATGAAATTCAACCGTTCTTGATAAAGCAAACGCTTCTATAGAATCCAGCTTCCCATCCACTTTGTCTTTGATGAGTTGAAAGACCTGCCGATAAATAATCTCATTCCCCTTTCCTAAAGCTAGCAACTGCTTTTTAAGGGATTCTGTCTCAATCATCAGCATTGATTTTTTGATACTCAAGCCGGCAGCACTTAAAGTGGCTTGATAAATATGTTCAAACGTTGTGACCAATTCCTTATAAAAAATATCTGGATGAAATAAGTGTTCATCATATAACAGATGATTGGAAATATAGTGAATCGTATCTAAATAGCCAAGCGCATCCATGATTCTGGCAAATTTCTTTGCGTCTGCAAAGTCAGTGGTCTTTAATGTAGCCACCCTTAACTCTACTGTACACGCCCTAAACTTAGCTTCGCCATTTTTGCAGGCGAACCATAGCTTCCTTTATATCTTCTGTGGAGCCAGCATAAGAAAATCGCACATAATGATGACCATGAATGGGATCAAAATCTGTGCCAGGAGTTGCAATGATGCCAATTTCTTGTAACATTTTTTTACAAAATTCAACACTGTCTTGATGCAGGTGCTTAACATGAGCATACAAATAAAAAGCACCATCTAAAGGAAGAAATTTATCAAAACCAGCTTTTGGCATTTCTTCTTTTAAAATTTGACGATTGATGGCATAACGCTTCACATGTGATTCCAATGTGTCTTGACACGACATACAAGCAAGCGCTGCATATTGAGAAGGGTTTGTAGGACAGATGTATAGATTGCGAGCTAATTTTCGCAAGGGATCGACTAAGATTTCAGGAACCACCATCCACCCTAAGCGCCACCCCGGCATTGAAAAGTATTTTGAAAAACTATTAATGGCAATCACATTATCGCCATAGTTTAATGCGCTGACCATTTTCTTGGATTTATCGTAAACAATGCCATGATAGATTTCATCTGAAATGAGCAAAATATTATTAAGGTCGCAATACTCTACCAATTCTTTTAATTGTAGAGGTGGAATCATGGCTCCTGTTGGGTTTGATGGAGAGGTCACTAATAATCCATGAACTTCCTGTTTAAATTCTTTTAAATCATCAACAGTGGGTTGAAAATTGTGTGTGGCCTTAGGGTGAAACTCCATTTTATTAACACCCAAAATATGCATGGTGTTCAAATAGGCGTAATAACAGGGTAAAGGCACAGCAATGGTTTCCCCCACATCAAAGCAACCAATAAAAGCAAGGGAAAAAGCGCCTGATGCACCATTGGTGATTAAAATACGTCCATAAGGGATATTGAGAGCATATTTTTCTTTGTAATATAAAGCGACTCGCTCACGTAATGCTTGAATGCCTGCCGCAGGGGTATAACCATGATAAATTTCTTCAGCAACTTGAACTGCGTGAATAGCTTCTATGGGTGCGCCGGTACTCGGTTGGCCTACATTAAGACCAATGATTGAACGACCTTCACTGCGTAATTTCTCTGCAAGCAAAGATAGTTCTTCTGCATGAGAAACTGTTGCACCACGATGAGATGGTTTTATTTTCATAATCATACCCTTGAACGTTAAAAATAAGACATCTATCTAACGTTATTATAGACTCATTATGAAAAAGATAGTATTTTCCTTTTAAAACTTGAACTTTAATCCTATATTCGGCAGTTGAATCTACTCTTTCTTGGTTGATAATGAATCAAAATAGCATCACCGATAAATTAAGCGCTATCCATTTAACCTCTAATCCCTACCTTTTTTTACTGCGATCTCTTTTTGCCGGTATCCTGATTCCATTGGGTTTTGCACCGTTCCATTTTCCAGGACTGTGCATCTTAGGTATGGCTCTTCTTTATGCTCAATTATACCAGCAGCCCTTAAAAAAATCGTTTCTTATAGGATTTGTTTTTGGTTTGGGATTTTTAGGATTTGGGGTTTCTTGGGTATTTGTGAGCATTCACGTTTACGGTCATCTCAATTCTTTATTATCGGCATTCATCACTTTACTCTTTATCGTCTATTTGTCACTGTATCCCGGCCTTGTTGCTTTATTATTCAGTAAGTTATCTAAAAGTCACTCCAACCTATTGTGTGTCTTATTATTTAGTTCGCTTTGGAGTTTAGGAGAGTACTTGCGTGGCACAATGTTCAGTGGGTTTCCCTGGTTAACCTTAGGGTTTGGGCAAATAGATTCGCCGCTGAAGTATCTATTACCTGTTATTGGTATCTATGGCGTAAGTTTTTTTACCTGTGTTGCTGCTGCCTGTCTGGCGACATCAGTCCTTGCTTCTCAAAAACATCGGCTCCTCTGGTTATTCGCCTTTGTGGCTCTTTTAATCACCCCTAATCTTTTAAAGAATAAAAGCTGGACGCATATCACACAAACACCTGTTTCGGTTGGGATTATTCAGGCTAACATTTCCATGAGAGACAAATGGGATGAATCTCTGTTCTGGCAACTATTAAACCATTATCAATCTGAAATCGAACATTTAATAGATAAAAAAGCTTTGATTGTTATGCCTGAGTCAGCTATTCCAGTCCCTGAACATTTGATGAGAGACTTTCTTGATAATCTGCATGTTGTTGCTAAAAATCATCAAAGCGCCCTATTGTTGGGAATTCCTCAATCAACAGATGGAGATGCGCTGAATTATTATAATTCAATCATTTCATTAGGAACTGCGAATGGGCATTACTTAAAGCAACATCTTGTTCCTTTTGGTGAATATATCCCCAAACCCTTTTTCTTGCTGATCAAGTGGCTATCTATTCCCATTGCCAATCTGAAACCAGGACATCAAAATCAATCTTTGATTCAGGTTCATCAACACCCCATTGCCAGTCTCATCTGTTACGAATTAGCCTATCCCATGCTGCTTCGACAGCAACTCCCACAAGCAGAATGGATAGTATCCTTAAGTGATGATGGGTGGTTTGGACACTCCTTAGCCATGTATCAACAGTTACAAATGTCAGAAGTCCTATCGCTTCAAACGGGTCGATACCAAGTCGTTTCTAATAATGATGGTCTTTCTTCTATCATCGATGCCAAGGGTCATATCATCTCTTCTCTACCAGCCTTTAGTGCGGGTGTCCTCGAAGAGAACATTTACCCTGCAACAGGCATGACCCCTTGGACTCTATTGGGGGATTATCCCATTCTGTTGCTGTTATTATTGACGGTTCTATATCCCACATTCCGTCGTTACGTCTCTTTTGCTAAATCTTAAGCAAAAATGAATTACAAAATGCTCGTATGGTTCTGAGGGAAGTTGAGCATCGGGATAGCTTAATTTCTAAATATACTTGCTGCAAAGGCTAAGAGGCGTTATTCTTACCAATCCTATCAAATTTTGTTTCAAACTATGGATATTAGTTATATACCGCAAAAAATTGAAGAGCAAGTTCAACAGTATTGGCTTAAAAAACAATCATTTAATGTCACTGAAGATCTCAACAAAGAGAAGTTTTTCTGCTTATCCATGTTCCCTTATCCCAGTGGATCTTTACACATGGGGCATGTGCGAAATTATACGCTAGGTGATGTTATCGCTCGGTATCAACGAGCGCTTGGTAAAAACGTCTTGCAGCCCATAGGCTGGGATGCATTTGGACTACCTGCCGAGAATGCAGCGATCAAACACGCCATTGCGCCCGCTATTTGGACAAAGCAAAATATCAAAGCGATGAAGGAACAATTTTTACGCCTGGGTAATGCTTATGATTGGCGTCGTGAAATCACTACTTGTGATCCTTGCTATTATCGTTGGGAACAGTGGTTTTTTATCAAGCTCTATGAAAAAGGTTTGGTCTATAAAAAGAATGCCATTGTGAATTGGGATCCAGTCGATCAAACTGTTTTAGCCAATGAGCAAGTTGTAGATGGTCGAGGCTGGCGTTCTGGAGCCTTGGTTGAACGCAAAGAAATTTCACAGTGGTTTATTAAAATCACAGCTTATGCAGATGAGCTGCTTGCTGATCTGGACAAACTTGAAGGTTGGCCTCAACAAGTGAAACAGATGCAGCGGA
>DAHWEW010000177.1:0-4725 GCA_027326225.1 Legionellaceae bacterium | reverse complement strand
GGGCAGTATAAATGGAGGCTCGTGGTGCATAAATTCATCTGGGAATGAGTATATGATGTAATTCACTAACACGATTGATTCATGCTAGTGAATTACTGTTTCATGAACTGATGATTAACTTCCGCTACAAGGTTTGCAGCCTTGACAAGTTTTGGCACCAGAACAACCTTTACAACCAGAACAACCTTTACAGCCAGCACAACCTTTACAACCGGTGCATCCTGCTTGTTGAGTTCCTGCTGTTGTGGCATAAGCAACAGGAAGAATTGTTGCGGCAGACAAAGTAGTTAATAATGCAGCTACAGCTAATGATGTTTTTTTCATGGTAACCATCCTTGAAAATTAATTAATTAATTAAAAGACGAACTTGATACTACGATTGTCATCTTAGCAAAAGGTTAAGACATCTCATAGAGCATACCTATAAAAAAACAAAAAAAGTGTGTTTCATCAAGTTCTTCTGCTATTTTTGATCCAAAATGGACTATAATAGCGTACCTAGTGAATGATGATGGTTTGAAACTTGATAGATCTACACTGCCACAGCCTATTTTCAGATGGGGGGTTAAGTCCTCATGATTTATTTATGAAAGCGCTAAATGCAAATGTATCCATTTTAGCCCTGACTGATCATGATACCATTGAAGGCCTGATGCCATTACATGAAGCGGCAGAGAATTCCACCATCAAGATCATCAATGGAATAGAATTAAGTGTCCGATGGAAAAAATACGATATTCATATTTTAGGGTTACACATTGACGCTGATGATCCATCATTACATCGGTTAATTGCTTGTCAAAATGAAAAGCGTATGGCACGTGCTAAAGAAATAGGAAGTGGATTAGCAAATTGTGGGGTAGATGATGCTTTTGATAAAGCGTGTGCTTTGGCCGGTCATGAAAGAGTGAGTCGAGCACATTATGCCCATTTGTTGGTAAACGAGGGTAAAGTTCAAGATATAAAACAGGCGTTTAAAAGATATCTAGCTGTTGGACGCCCAGCGTTTGTACCCACTGCTTGGGTGAGCATAGATGAAGCAGTTCAAGTCATTCATCAAGCTCAAGGGCAAGCCGTGATTGCACACCCTCTTAAGTACGGATTAACCCGTAGCAAATTATATGAATTGATTCGTGATTTTAAACAGGTTGGTGGTGATGGGATGGAGGTTGTTTCTGGTGAGATGACAACCATGGATATGAATGAATTGGCAGGTCTTTGTCTTCGATTTGACTTACTGGCATCCACTGGTTCTGATTATCATCATGATGGAGTATCTCGAACCCCCCTTGGCCAACAGCGACCTTTGCCGGTAAACTGTATTCCCATTTGGCGTCAATGGAACATATAAGGATCTTACATTTATGAGTCAAATTTTTGCCATTCATCCGGATAATCCACAATCAAGATTATTGCGTCAGGCGGCTACTATTATTGAAGAAGGCGGATTAATTGTGTATCCCACAGACTCAGGATATGCCTTGGGGTGTGGTCTTGGTAATAAATCAGCCTTGGAACGAATCAGACGATTACGTCAGCTAGGTAAACATCATAATATGACCCTGGTTTGCTATGATTTGTCACAGCTTTCCATGTATGCACGGGTGAGTAATCCTATTTTTCGACTGTTGAAAGCATTCACACCTGGTTCTTATACCTTTATTTTGACAGCTACAAGTGAAGTTCCTCGATTGATGTTACATCCCAAGCGCAAAACGCTCGGATTAAGAGTTCCTGAAAATACAATTACATTGTCATTATTAGAGTGCTTAGATGCCCCGCTGATGAGTACGACACTTATTTTACCAGGAGCATCAGCACCATTGAGTGAACCTGAATCTATTAAAGATTTATTAGGTAATCAAGTTGACTTGGTGATTGATGGAGGAAATTGTGGATATCAACCTACGACAGTGGTTGATTTGACGGGGGATTACCCAGTCATCATACGAGAAGGAAAAGGGGATCCAACTCCTTTTAGGTAAGCTAATCATTGAGGGTTTGAATGTCTGGTCTATTTAATGCTAACAAAAGAGTCGTTTCAGGAATGAGAGTGAGTGGTAACTCACATCTGGGACATTACCATGGGATATTAAAAAATTGGGCAAAACTACAGCACCAATATGATTGCTATTTCTTTGCTGCAGATTGGCATGGTCTAACAACACGATATGATGAACCAGGTATTTTAGAAAAATTAGTCTGGGAAATGATCGTTGATTGGTTAGCTTGTGGTCTTAATCCCAGTTTATCACGGATTTTTATTCAATCTTGGGTTCCTGAGCATGCTGAGTTGCATTTATTGCTTTCCATGATCACCCCATTAGGTTGGTTAGAGCGTGTTCCTACCTACAAAGATCAGCAAGAGAAACTCAGTGAAAAGGATTTATCTACTTATGGTTTTCTTGGGTATCCATTGTTACAAAGTGCCGATGTACTGCTTTATAAAGGCGATCTAGTGCCTGTTGGTGAGGATCAAGTCGCTCATATTGAGCTGATTCGTGAAGTTGCCAGACGGTTTAATTTTATTTATGGTCGCGAGTCAAACTTTGAAGGACAAGCGATTGATGCAATAAAAAAAATGGGTAAAAAAAATGGAAAGCTGTATAGTGAGTTGCGGCAAGATTTTCAACAAAATGGCTGTCATGAATCACTGAATACGGCAAGAGCATTGCTTGAAAATCAGCATAACTTATCCATGGGTGACAAAGAACGATTACTCGGATATTTAGAAGGTATTGGTAAAATTATTTTACCAGAACCGCAACCACTGTTAACCGACCATTCTAAAATGCCAGGTCTTGATGGGCTTAAAATGTCTAAGTCGTATCATAATACGATTAATCTCCGTGAGCCGCTTGATGATGTTGAAAAAAAGATTTTGACCATGCCTACTGATCCTGCTCGTATCAGGCGGACTGATCCTGGTGACCCTGAAAAATGCCCTGTTTGGCAATTTCACAAAATATATTCTAATGAAGAAGTCCAGGCATGGGTACAAAATGGATGTCGTTCAGCAGGGATTGGGTGCGTTGATTGTAAACGTCCTGTGATTGATGCTGTTAAAGAAGAGCTCATCCCCATTCAAACTGCCATTAAAGAATATGAAGAAGATCTAGGCTCAGTAAAACGTGTAGTGGCTGAGGGAAGTGAACAAGCTCGTGAAGAAGCCACTAAAACATTAAATGAAGTACGTGAGGTGATAGGGTTGGATTATTGATGAATGAGGTCATGGCCGAAGAGCCTATGGTTTTGGCTGTTATATCTGGCAAGCCTTTCACAGAGCTACCTCGGGATTTATTTATACCCCCTGATGCTTTAGAAGTATTGCTAGACTCATTTACAGGTCCTCTGGATTTACTGTTGTATTTAATTCGCGAACAGAATATCGATATCCTTGATATTCCGATGGCTAAGATTACTGAACAGTACATGCAATATATTGAATGGTTAGAGATGCGGCGCCTTGAATTGGCTGCCGATTATTTGGTGATGGCGGCTCTCTTAATAGAAATCAAATCAAGGCTTTTATTACCTCGTACAGAGTGCCTGATGGAGATTGAAGAAGATCCGCGTATGGAATTGGTCAGGCGTCTTCAACTCTATGAACAATTTAAGTGTGCTGCTGACTTGATGGACAGTCTTCCCAGGCAAGATCGTGATGTGTTTCAATTGAGTGTTTCAACAAACCTTCAGATGCCTCAAAAAGCACTTCCAAGTGTGGGTTTGGATGCAATAAAAGAGGCATTGATGAATGTGCTGTCTCGTCAAAAGTTGGTCAGTCATCATCATGTGACCCGAGAATTGTTGTCAGTTCGTGAAAAAATGACCTCTATATTACAAAAGCTTAAACACCAAAAACTCATAGAGTTTGTACAATTTTTACAACCTGTTGAGGGTCGTATGGGACTTGTTGTGACCTTATTGGCAGTCCTTGAATTAGCTAGGCAATCATTAGTCGTTTTGATCCAACGAGAACCACATGCATCTATCTATCTACAGGCACCACGTCATGGATGAGCTTGAATTGAAACAAATCATTGAAGCTTTGCTGATGAGTAGCGCACATCCATTAACCATTGAAGATATGTTGTCTGTGTTTGATGATTGGGAAAAACCTAGTACTTCTATGCTAGAACAGGCACTAAAACGTTTAAGTATGGAGTATGAGTCTCGCGCAATTGAATTAAAAGAAGTCGCAAGAGGGTATACTTTGCAAACCAAAAAAGAGTATAGCAGCTGGATTATTCGGTTATTATCTGAAAAACCAACCAAATATTCACAAGCATTTTTAGAGGTTCTTGCCATCATTGCTTACAGACAACCTGTGACTCGAGCAGATATCGAAGAGATTCGTGGGGTTTCAGTGAGTAGTACGATGCTAAAAACATTAATAGAGCGTGAATGGATCCATATCGTGGGTCGGCGAGATGTTCCTGGTAAACCTGCAGTCTATGCAACAACCCATACTTTTCTTGATTATTTTAATCTGAAAAGCATTGGTGATTTACCCGTTATTCCTATAGAACAAGGCATGAACCATCATGAGTAGTGAAAGGTTACAAAAAATTTTAAGTCAATCAGGGTTTGGATCCAGAAGAGAAATGGAGCGTTGGATTGAAGAGGGACTTGTCGCAGTTAATGGGGTCATAGCGAAGATTGGTGATGTGGCAACTGCTGATGATAAAATCAGCGTGAAAGGACGGATCATCATCAATCCGCTCA
>DAHWEW010000176.1:0-4729 GCA_027326225.1 Legionellaceae bacterium | reverse complement strand
CCCGCTGCCGAAACAATAGATACAACAATCGGGGTTGTTTTATTGCCAGGAATACCACCCACACTATGCTTATCCAATATCATCGGATGAGTCCAATGTAATTGCTCACCTGTTTCAATCATGGCCTTCGTTAAATAAATGATTTCTTCGATGCTCAAATGATTCAGGCTACAAGCCGTCACAAAACTCGATAAATGAATGTTTGAATATTTGCCACAAACAATATCGCTGATGATGTCCTGAAATGCTTCTGCATTTAAAGGATTGCCATGAATTTTCGAGCGCAGATACCCCATTGACGTGACCGGAGGTAAATGCGAAATGGTGATGAAATCACCCTCCTTAGCACTGAGCTTCTTCCAAACACTCTCTGAGAGACTTGCCTCATTTTCTTTGAGCACATCTGAGTGAACCATATTCAATGTGGCTACAATAGAATCATGATTTAAAGAAACAATCACCTGCGTTAAGGATTCAAACCCTTCTGACTTACAAATAAAACAGTCTGAATGCATATAGATGATAGATTCATGTAAGGTATCAATGCCTAATTTAACTAATCTTAATTGATTAAATGGCGTACTCATCATCTAGCGCTCACCGGGTGTGAATAGTAACGTAGCCTTGAACAAGACCACAATCAATGAGGATTTGTGTTGCCCCTAAAAATTGAATGTCCATGATTCATTAGGGTTATGGATGATAGTGAGCATTGTATCGCATGTATGGAGAAGATGACATGGGAGAATTACGAACAGTGTTCAAATTGTAAATTTTTTGAAAATTTGATGATCAACAAAACCTTTCTGTAAAAATAATATACAATTAAATTATGTGGTTTGTCTTAAATATTGATAGATAGTGATGAGGGGAAGCATTATGCCCGTTATGAAAAAGCGCCTTACAACAAGTGAGATTAAACGTTCAGTCAATCGTGATGAAGTAGCTACTCACTATTATAATAATGCCGGGGAAGTAACAATAGTATCCGAGGATTCCCCTCAAACGCCCCAGGGTTTTCAACCAATAATTGGAACTTCTAGCGTAGACGCTGTAGTAAATAAAGCAATGGAATATATTGATGCCAAAGACTCAAAAAAGTTAGAAACCTTATTTGCTGCAAATTTTATCCATTCAATAGGTAAGAAAGGACAAAAGCAGGGTGAGAAAATCCGTGGACATGCACACGATACTTACTATACCACCTGTGAAGTACAGCCAAATATCGAAGCCTTATTTATACATGCCCCTGCGAAGTTTGCTGCGATTATTGATAAGTTGCTTGAGTCAAACAATACACAATTATATGGCATATTTATGAAAGCTGTTCAGAGCTCCGGCTTCAGTCACCCTGACTTATTTAGGTGGGATTCAGCCATTAAACAGAATGTTCAATCTCAATTAAATCAACTGAATACTTATGGCTTTGCAGCAGCCCATCACGGGACAAAACAAGATGATCAAGATACAGTCTATAAGAAAGGTCTTAAAGCTCAAGGCATTGTTAGAAGTATCAAAGGAGAGATTGAGACCTTCGATATAAGTCACCAAACTCCCAATGAAAGTCATGAAAGACAACTTCAAAATCTAAAATTGAAAATGGACATTTTGAAGACATTACATAGCGAAGACTCAGTATTTGACGTTCATCGAGGATGGAAACGGGTCATTGCCAATATAACTTCTTTCGTGCTCACTGGAGGCGTTGCAAACGCCATCAATTATGCCGCAACGGGAAGCTTTTGGTTCGGCAATAAAACGGCAAGGGCACAATTGGTTGCCGATGCTCATAAAGAGATGATGGGGTTAGAACGTGACAAAGACCAAAAGTTTGATCAAGAAGGCCACGGCTTTTCTGATCCTACCCACCCTTAGCCCTACTGATGATGTTTTTTCATCATCCGAGAACTCTCGCGCTGCCACTCTCTATCTTTAATGGTATCGCGTTTATCATGGGTTTTTTTACCCTTGGCCAGGGCCACTTTCAATTTGATGTTGTTTTTTTTCCAATATAGGCTCAGCGGAATTAAAGTATAACCCTGCCGCTCGACACTCCCTATTAACTGATTCAGCTCACGACGATTTAACAGTAGTTTACGGGTGCGTATAGAGTCTGGTTGAATATGGGTTGAGGCGGTGGGTAAGGGTTGAATTTGCGCGCCTAGAAGCCATGCTTCGCCGTGTTTCATAATCACATGCGCATCAGAAATGTTGATTTTGCCAGCGCGTAAACTTTTGATTTCCCAACCTTCTAGCACGAGACCCGCTTCATATTCATCTTCGATAAAATAGTCAAAGCGCGCTTTTTTGTTCAACACAATGGTACTACTGCTTTGCTGTTTATGGGTGGTCATAAAACACCTGTATTCACTCAACTACTCACAGAAATGGATTATCCTCGGTTATCCTCATCGGAATCAAGGATCTTCTCATTAAAATCAGCCAAGAGTTGTTTTATCTCTAAACTTTCTTCTGGGTTAAGAGAAGGATTGGCTAATAGTTCGGATAATTTTGCCCGATCTTTTTGTTGATGCTCATAAGCCCCCATGCCACTTCTGGAGTTCATATTGTAAACGTAAGGCAATGAGCTATGATAAACATCATGACCATGAAAATAATAGACCAGGTAATCATGCTGCGATTTAGGTCGTAAATCTATCGTATCTTTGAGCACATTGCATCGGTTCCATATGACATGAATCAAGGGCATCTCTGCTATTTCTTTGGTGCTCATATGGGTTGAATCCTCTATCCCTCCAAAATAACAGATCTCAAGAAGAGAATGTCTCTGCAGAGCCTTGCTAAATGTCTGATTGATGTGATCAATCGTATCCGTGAGTGCGTCTTTGGTATCATCGCGATAGACAACCCCTAAATGATGCGCCAACGCCTTAATGGCTGAAAACCCAATCGGTGCATGACTAAATAGCGAAATGCCTTCTGCTGACACACTGTAATCCAACACTTTGAGTGTAGGTAAATAGATTCTATCCACCAAGTCTATCCATTCATCCATGGACAAAATATGTTCTTTTAACAATAGTTTTACCCCAACGATAGAGGTTTTTTGAGCAAGCAGAATACCTGAGTCAATCTGAAATTCACCCCCTTGCAACACCTCTTCAAATGTTTTTAATAACTCAAATCCATGATTAGAAAAAAGGATGGTCAATGGGACATGATGTTTTTGTAAAAAAGCAAAAAGACAGAGTATGAAATAATCGTTGCTGCCTCTGTCAGCCACGTCATCCCCAAGCAACCGAATACAAGTCTTATGATCAATGACTTCCAGCTGGTTCATG
Organism: Legionellaceae bacterium; assembly: GCA_027326225.1. Taxonomy (GTDB): domain Bacteria; phylum Pseudomonadota; class Gammaproteobacteria; order Legionellales; family Legionellaceae; genus DAHWEW01. The sequence continues at coordinate 1,427 of DAHWEW010000176.1, read as the reverse complement.
AATTGATTAAACGCTTGCATGAGCCTTGCAAGCTGTTGCCCCTCCCAATTGCCGGTTTTAATCGCCATTCTCGCGATAAACCCCGCTTCTTCATACGCTTCAACAAACTGTTGATAAACCTCTGCAGGATGGTCTACTTCTTTTTTGAATTGGATGATGTGATAACGCAAGAGCAAATGGAGCAATTTAACACAATTGCCATGTAGATCCCCGATGGTCAAAGAGCCTAGGCTCTTTTGAAATTGAAGGGGGTATTGATAAATATCTATCCATTCATCCACGAATATTTGGGTCATGGTTCCTCCATGCCGTTTTGTTTGACAAGGCGTAACGATTCAAACGGATCAGATTCATTTATTCATTGATATCGACTATATTACTAAATTCCTTAGTGATCAGGAGTAGTATTCATGAAGATCAACGAGCAAGTGTCTTCTTGTCCCCTTTTTCAAACGACCGATCCCAACCACACATCGCTTAAAGATTACCAGGGGCGATGGGTCGTGCTTTATTTTTATCCCAAAGATGCAACACCTGGTTGTACGTTGGAGGGACAAGACTTTCGAGATCAGCATCAAGCCTTTGCAGACTTGAATACGGTTGTTCTCGGTGTGTCTCGCGATAGTTTGAAATCTCATGTAAACTTCAAAACCAAACAACAATTTCCTTTTGAGCTGATCAGTGACCCAGATGAAGCACTGTGCCAATATTTTGACGTGATGAAAATGAAATCAATGTATGGGAAGCAAGTACGTGGTATTGAACGAAGTACCTTTATCATCGATCCCAAAGGCATCATTCGACACATATGGCGCAAGGTACAAGTCAAAGGACATGTGACTGAAGTGCAGGAAACGCTCCGTTCATTACAAAAAACTTTCCCCTGAACAATGGATAATACTTATGGATAAGACAAATAAAAAAGCCAAACTCTTTGTGCTAGACACGAATATTTTCATGCATGATCCCACGGCTCTTTATCGCTTTGAAGAGCATGATATTTATTTACCGATGGTGGTGCTAGAAGAATTAGATAGCCACAAAACAGGGATTTCTGAAGTCGCACGTAATGTGCGTCAAACCAATCGCATGCTGGTTGAGTTGATGAGCCATGCCACTCACAAGCAAATTGTAGAAGGGCTTCCTATTCCGCATTTTTTAAACAAAGAACACAGCAAAGCCAGCGGTCGCTTATTTTTTCAAACCGATGATTTTGAACAACTTCGCCCCACATCGCTTCCTGGCCATAAGGTTGATAATACTCTGTTGGCCACAGCACTAGGCCTACAGAAAAAATTGCCTGAGAAACAAATCATCATCGTTTCCAAAGACATCAATTTGCGTATCAAAGCAGGCATTATTGGGATCCCTGCTGAAGATTACTACAATGACCAAGTGCTTGATGATGTGAATTTGTTGCATAGTGG
>DAHWEW010000175.1:0-4753 GCA_027326225.1 Legionellaceae bacterium | reverse complement strand
CATCTTTTTAAATTAGGGGTAGCTCAATGTGAGATAAGGAAATGATCATGATCACTTATCTGAAGAAACACAAAATCATCTCTACCTTGATTTTCGCGCTTGGCTTATTTGCCTGGTCAGCCAGTTATGCACATGGTGGCTGGGGAGGCGGCGGATGGCACGGTGGTGGTGGAGGCTGGCATGGCGGCGGTTGGCATGGCGGCGGTTGGCACGGTGGTGGCTATTATCACGGCGGTGGTTGGGGTGGTGGCTATTATCACGGTGGCGGCTGGGGCTGGGGTGGCGCTGGTGTTGTGATTGGTGTCCCTCTCGGCGGATACTATGCCCCTCAATGCTATACAACTCAACAATGCTACTCTAATGGAGCTTGCACACAATATCAGGTATGTAATTGATTGAAATATCTTTACATACCCACAGACTACCTCCGTTTTTGTCGGTGGTAGTCTGTTTTTTTGAAAATAACGACCCTTTAATCAGCAGTGATCATGCTCCTCATGAACGGCTGTAAAGTCCAATCAGTACGCTTTGCTCTAAAATATGACCTTTCATCGCTGTCAATACATCCTGTTCTGCTGCCTTTTCATTGAGATGTAACACAGTATCTAAAGCATACAAGGTGAAAAAATATCGATGTGTACCATGGGGTGGACAAGGACCACCATATTCATTTTTACCCCAGCTATTTCTACCACAGGTTGCTCCCGTAGGGATCATCGTTTTTTCGGGCAGTTGCCGCATGTTGGAAGGTATATTAAATAAAACCCAATGAGACCAGACCCCTCTTGGTGCGTCAGGATCATCTACTATCAAAGCCAACGATTGCGTGTGTGGGGGTGGCGCGTGCCAAATGAGAGCTGGCGATATCCCTTTCCCATCACACGTATACAGAGATGGAATGAATTCATGATTTGAAAAATCGGGGCTACTTAATGATAAACTCATCGCAAAACTCCATGAAGTCATACTGCATAATATGAAACAAAACGATAGGCATTTTTTGTTCATCAACGGTTACCTCGCGTATACTGAATGATTTTATGATATCCTACTTCCAGCGACTAGTTCATCATTAATTATGGGAAGAACCTAGATAAACAGTGATGTCCCATAAAACAAGGATTCGTTTCATGAAAATCCGCGCATTGATTGCTTTACTACGTGCCAAATATGCCAACATTCCTGAACATCAAAAACCGATTGTTTTGCTACTGACTGGCCTTTTGGGAATGATCCTAGTTGTATTCTTTTTTAAACTCTGTATCAGCGTTTTTTTTGACAGCAAACATACGCTCAATGAACCCATGCTCATCCGTAAAGAAAATAAAATCATCGTGCCTAAAAATTCGCCTATTCGAAAAGAGATGAAGATCCAACGTATCACCACATCGCGTGAACCTCATCAGGTTTCATTCCCAGCAAACATTGAAGCAGAACCCTCGCAAATTACACAAATTTTTCCCCCAATCACCGGACGCCTGACCAAATATCACGTAAAGCTCGGTGATGTTGTAAAAAAAGATCAAATCCTTGCCGTCATTGAGGCCCCCGGGCTTTCAGGTGCTAAAACCGACCAGGACAAAGCCAGAAGTGCTTATATTTTAGCAAAAGAAGCCTTAAAACGAGCTCGTCAAGTCAATCGAGCAGGTGCTAATGCAATCAAAGATATTGAGTCCGCTGAAAGTAACTATATCATAGCCCAAGCTGAGTTAAAGCGTGCCACTGCTACTGTAAACATGCTGGGTAAACATGGCTTTCGTCACTTACAAATCACATCACCCATAAATGGAGTCATCACTTCACTGAATTATGGGCAAGGAAGCTTTATCAATGATCTAACCATCCCTATATTCACGGTTTACAACACCAATTTTGTATGGGTCGTTGCCAATATCCCTGAAAAATATATCAGCTCCATCACGAAGAATCTTCCTGTTGAAATTACCCTATTCGCTATTCCAAAACGCGTTTTTAAAGGCAAAATTTCCTATGTCAATCCCTACATGGAAGGAGATACACGTCGCAACAAAGTACACATTGAGCTTCTCCATCAAGATGATAAGCTTATGCCCAATATGTACGCCACCGCAAAAATATCCCTCCCAGAACCCAAAGAAGCATTGATTCCCATCTCAGCTATCCTGATGCATAACGACGCCACTAGTGTCTTTGTAGAAATTCAACCATGGACTTTTGAAAGACGTGATGTGGACTTAGGCACTGAAGACCATGGAAATGTGCGAGTCATTTCTGGATTATCTGAGGGCGATAGAGTGGTGACTCACGGCGGAGTATTGGTGAATGATTAACAAGCTCATCACTTTTTGTTTTCTTCGTCGACATATTTTTTGGGGTGCGGCTATCTTAATTGCCATTTTCGGATATTTCTCAGCCACCAAAATGACCATTGAAGCTTATCCGGAGTTAAGCGACGTCACCGTTTTTGTAACGACTCAAGTACCAGGACTTGCCGCAGAAGAAGTTGAAAAGCAAATCACCATCCCTCTGGAGCGTGCTTTGGTAAACACCCCAGACACGTTTGTGCTGCGTTCTAGCAGTACTTTTGCTCTCTCTTTGATCACACTGATTTTTAAAGATGGCGTCGATGAGTATTGGGCTCGCGAACGCGTGGTTGATCACCTCAAAGATGCAACACTCCCCAATGGTGTCCAACCGACCCTAGGTCCATTAACGGGAACAGGCGGAGAGATTTATCGATACACGTTAGAATCTGATACCAAAAACTTGATGGAGCTGTCTGAAATTCAACGCTGGATAGTCATTCCCATGATCAAACAAGTTCAAGGGATTGCAGATGTTGCAAATTTTGGCGGATTGACCAAGGAATTTCAACTGACCATCGAACCTTCTTTGATGAATAAATATGATGTAGCGCTCAATGACGTGATGAATGCCATCAGCAATGGAACAGCAAATGCGGGAGGTGGTCGAGTCTCTCGCGGAGAGCAAAGTTATGTCATTAGAGGGATAGGTCAAATCCACACACTCGATGATTTGGGAAAAATTGTCGTCAGTCAAAGCAATGGGAGCCCCATTCTTGTGCAAGATTTGGGTAAATTGCAATATGGTCACCAAGAACGAGAAGGATTCCTTGGCAAAAATCATAATCCAGATACCATTGAAGGAATAGTTCAAATGCGAAAGCTTGAAAATCCCTCTGAGGTATTAAAAGGTGTGCACACCAAAATTGACCAGATACAGCACATATTAGATCCTTTGGGCGTTAAAATTGTGCCATATATTGACCGAGATGATTTGGTCCACTTGACCATAGACAAAGTAGGCCACACCGTTATCGAGGGCATCATTTTGGTGTGCATTGTGTTGATGGTATTCCTTGGTAACCCAAGAAGCGCCTTGGTAGCTGCCGTTGCCATCCCTGCTGCGCTCGTGGCCATCTTCATTCTCATGACAGCGACCAAAATGCCAGCCAATCTGTTTTCATTAGGCGCCATTGACTTTGGGGTGATAGTGGATGGTGCCATCGTTATCATGGAAGCGATATTACGATGTAGAGAAGAGTTTCCAAACCTTGCCTTAAACGAGGAGGAAACATTAAAAATCACCCATCATGTTGCTCGGCCTATCTTCTTTGCCACACTCATCATCATTTCAGCCTATTTGCCTTTGTTTGCTTTTGAGAGAGCTGAAGGAAAATTATTTACCCCTATGGCCTATACTGTATCGTTTGCGCTCTTAGGGGCTCTCATTTGCTCACTGACCTTGATTCCAGGACTTGCTTTTGCTGCCTTAAAAAGACCGCAAAAAATCATGCATAACCGCCCACTCATCTGGTTAACCATGAAATATCGATCACTGTTGGAGCGACTCCTCTTACAACCCAAAGTCACCTACATCCTTGGAGTAATAATCCTTCTGACAGTTCTGGGATTAGGGATGAGCGCAGGAAAAGAATTTCTCCCCAGTATGGATGAAGGCGCACTTTGGCTGCAAGTAGAACTACCGGCAGGACTGTCTTTAGAGAAAGCCAACGATATGGCCACTGAACTCAGGCAGGTCCTCCTTGAATATCCAGAAATCTCTTATGTCGTGACGCAACTCGGTCGAAGTGATGAGGGCACTGATCCTTGGACTCCTTCACATATTGAAGTACCTGTGGGGTTAAAACCCTACTCGCAATGGCCTAATAAAGAAAAAAAATCCGAATTCATTGCCAAATTAATCAAAAGGTTTGCAGAAATGCCGGGTTATACCATTGGAATTAGTCAACCCATTATTGATAATGTGAACGATCTGGTTGGTGGGTCACATAGCCCATTGGCCCTACGAATATATGGGGATGATTTAACGGAGTCTCGAAGAATTGGCAATCAAGTGGTCGATATTTTAAAAAAAATTCACGGCACCGCATCTGTATCAATCTTTCAAGAACCACCTATCCCGCAATTGGTGGTAAAGATAGATCGCGACAAAATGGCAAGATACGGCATTAGTGTCGCTGATGTCACCAACCTCATTCAAACAGGACTAAGCGGTACACCAGTGGCCACTATTTATGTGGATAAAGCCATTTACAATGCCACCGTTCGTTTCCCAAAATCTGACAAAAAGAACATTGAAGCGGTGGGACAATTATTTTTAAAGAGCTCGACAGGAGCCAAGATCCTTTTATCTGAACTGGCTAACATCGAATACAAAACAGGAGAAAGTAACATTGCTCACGAAGAAAGTAAGCGTGAGATTACTATCCGTATTGATAATCGTGGTCGGG
>DAHWEW010000174.1:1733-4757 GCA_027326225.1 Legionellaceae bacterium | reverse complement strand
CAAAATTATGATAATCCAATAAATTCGTCAACTTGGCAATAAATCGTTCACGATGAAATAAATCGCCAACTCTTATCGCACGCCTTGCAATTTTATCTTCATAAGCAGGTCCGATACCGCGACCGGTCGTGCCAATGGCGCCCTTTCCCTTTAAAGACTCTCTGGCCTTATCTAGTGCCACATGAGAGGGCAAAATCAAGGGACATGCTTGACTAATCTTAAGACGGGAACGTACATCTATGCCTTTATTTTCCAACTCTGCTATTTCTGTCAGGAGAGCATCAGGAGCCAACACCACACCATTACCAATATAACAGGTGACATGCGGTCGCAACATGCCAGATGGAATCAGGCGTAGAACGGTTTTTTCTCCTTTGATTTTCAGGGTATGGCCTGCATTGTGTCCACCCTGGTAGCGCACCACCACCTGGGCGTTTTCGGTCAGTAAATCTACTATTTTACCCTTCCCTTCGTCACCCCATTGAGTCCCTACAACGACAATATTCTTACCCATGTTAAACCCTTATCTCTACTCTTTTTCATTTGCCTCACGTCTGCATATGAAAAATGACATTTTTCTTTGATTGAATGACAACAAACCTTAGGGTGTGTTAACAATTCATTTTTGCAAATCCTCTATGATCCCTACGTACCGAGGACAAGCCGCGTCATGTAGGCATTATAGAGTAATGGTCAACAGCCCCTAACCTTTAGAGACTATTTTTTAGCGCTCGCAATAGTTTCGCCTGCTAAGCCTTGTTTAAAATACGTGAAAAATGCACTATCTTGATCAAGGACTAAGATATCCTGTTTGCTGTTAAAACTACCTTCATATGCTTTTAAACTGCGATAGAAAGCAAAAAAATCCTTGTTTTGACTATAAGCGTTCAGATATAAAGAAGCCGCTTTGGCCTGACCTGTGGCCTTGATGATCTGTCCTTCACTTTTCGCTTTTGCCAAAAGAACCGTCACCTTTGCATCAGCTGCTGCTTGGATCGCTTCTGCTGCTGCATGTCCATCCGCCCGATGACGATTGGCAATTTTTTGCATATCTGCTCGCATACGCTGATAAATGGCATTGCTAGTATTCGCAGGGAGTTCAATCCCCTTAATGCGAACATCCACCACGTGGATTCCTAAAAGTCCTGCTTGTTCTTCAGCTCGGTCACGTAGGATATCCATCAAATCATCTCGACCACCCGAAACGACATCAGAAATGGTTCGCTTGCCAAATTGTGCCCGTAAATAGGTATTCAGTTGCTGCTCAAGCAAGGTTTCAGCTTTCAACTGATTACCACCAGTTGATTTGAAATAACCTGCCAAATCATTAATCTGCCACTTCACGTAGTAATCAACAATCACATCTTTCTTTTCTTTGGTTACAATTCGTGATGATTTGATATCTAACGTTTGAATACGAGTATCAAATGTTCTCACATGTTCAATAAAAGGCAATTTAACATGTAACCCTGGAGCCAATATCTTGGCTTTACCTGTATTTGCATCATTCACCAAGCGCCCCAAACGAAGAATGATAGCATGCTGCCCTTGGGTGATAGTAAACAGACTAGTCACCGTCAACAGTAATACGATAAAGATAACCACCCCTATGTATATTTTGGTTGCATTCATCGCGCCCCCCTCCCTAATTGCTCAGTAGGTCGAGTAATCTCGCGACCTTCATACAACAGTGGTTTTTCTACTTCCTGCTGTGACGTATTGTTGCCGTTTTCTTTGCCATCTTTCGGTAGAGTAAGGGTCGGGGACATCGCCGCCATTTTGTCGAGAGGCAAGTACAATACATTCGGCGCTTTACCATCAACCACAATTTTGCTTGTTTTATTTAATATCTGCTGCATTGTATCTAAATACATTCTCTTTCCTGTAACCAGCGGTGCTTTGGTGTAGCTAGGCAATAATTGTAAAAATTCAGCCACTTCCCCTTCCGCGTGAAGCACCACTTGCTCCGCATAAGCTTTTGCTTCAGCATCAATTCGTTTGGCATTGCCTAAGGCAATGGGCACGACTCGTGCTTCATAAGCCTGAGCTTGCTCTTTAAAACGTTTTTCGTCTTCTTGGGCTTTGATCGCATCATCAAAAGCATCTTGGACATTCTCTGGTGCTCTTGCAGGTTGAGGAGAGACATTCACAATCACAATACCTGTCTTATACTTCTCCAAAATTTTGCCCAATGAGTCTTGCACGTTATTTCCCCATGCTTCTCGACCCTCAGTAATCAGTTGATCTAACGTTGTCGTTCCCACAACCTGCCGTAGGGCACTTGATGTTGCCTGTTGTAGACTTTCTACGGGATCGGAAACATTAAATAAATAATCTTGTAAATCCCCAATCCGATATTGGACTGCAACCGCCACAGACACCAAGTTTTCATCTTTGGTCAACATCTGGGCTGAGTAAGAGTAGTCAGAGACTCTATCGACATTCAAGACAATTTTGGAAGAGATAAGGCGCGGGATCCAGTGAGGCCCTGGTCCAACTGTTTCCACATATTGGCCAAAACGAAGAATTGCAGCTTGCTCAGCAGGATCAACAATAAAAATACCCGACAAAGCCCATAGGATAAACGCAATCAAGAAGATACCAATGGCGAGCAACCCATTACCTGAACTTGAGGGAGATGTTCCCTCATCTTGCTTTTGCGAGCCACCCATGATGGCCTTTTTTAATTTAGCCTGAAAGCGCTTTAATGCCTCATCTAAATCCGGAGGAGATTTACCACTCCAAGGATCTTTGTCTTTATCAGGCTCATTCCACCCCATGCTACACTCCAGCAGTTCTTACAAGAAAACTAGAATTCTATGGGGTATAAAGAGTTTAAGCAAGTAATTGTCGACAAGCCCTAATACTCTTGTAACCACTGCGTAATCGCAGCTTGTGTGGCCAAGGTGATTTCGATAAGCTGTTGATAGAGCTCTTCTAACAAAACAGTATATCCCGCTTTTTGATAACGCTCTAAATATTGGCACGCATATTTTAAGCGCGTTGTGCCACAATAAAGTGCGC
>DAHWEW010000174.1:0-1723 GCA_027326225.1 Legionellaceae bacterium | reverse complement strand
CAATTTTTCAATGTCTTCCCAATGATGATCAGCATGAGCTTTTTGGATAGCCAAAAGATCTCTTGGGCATTCTTGATTCACCATGAGTTGAAATATTTCGTGAACGATTTCTCTACTGCCCATGCTTTCGATGGCGCAATGAATATCCAACAAAGGACAGTCGTCTAAGAGAAAAAGCTCTTCTACTGTATCAGGCAAATCCCGGCCTAATTTGCCTGTTCCTTTCTTTTTCACCTCCATCTCATTTTTCTGGTCGTGATGTGGGGGAGGTAAATAAGTCGCTAAAATCACTTGCATGAGATTCAGCGTAATTGGTTTTGTATACACTTCAGTCATCCCAGAATGAAGACATGCCTCTTTGATTTCTCCTTTGGCATGAGCAGTCAACCCGATGATTGGAATAGGTTTTTTTTGTTCATCTTTTTCCTTTTGACGAATTTGATATGCCAATTCGTTACCAGACATTCCAGGAAGCCCAATATCGGTGAGGATCAAATGGAATTCATGATGATTCATCATGTTCAGTGCTTCTTCAGCAGAGGAGGTTGAGATAAACGAGCAATTGCATAATGTTGCAAAATTTTCAACCATTCTAAGAGCAATTCCATTATCTTCTACAAGGAGCAGATGGAAAACTGTTGTATCACTTGATTGTCTGAGATGAGTGTACTCAAGAGGAGTGATGCCTAAACGAGAAGATTCTTCAAGGGATGAGGCAATGAATGGCTGATTGTTATCGTTATGTTTAGCAACCTTCATACATAAATCAAAATAAAAGGTGGTCCCCACCCCTTCTTGACTCTCAAACTTGATATCTCCCCCTAAGAGTTTCACAAAAGATTGGACGATATGTAGTCCCACTCCATATCCACTATATAAACTCTTATATGAAGGATTCACTCTAAAAAAACGGTAAAATACTTTATCTTGCGCATCCAGTGGTATACCAATGCCCGTATCTCGAACACAAAACCGAATGTTAGCCTGATGATCTACCTGATTTAGCAAGGTGACTTCGACCGTCACGCCTCCTTTTTCAGTGAATTTAATCGCATTACCTAGAAGATTCAATAAAATACGATGAATTTTAGTTCTATCGCTTACCAGATAAGGAGGAATGGCTTCATCAATATCGATATCCAACGATATTTGTTTCAACTCTGTTGTCGGTTGTTCAAGTTTGATCAGATCTTCGATAAAATGACGAATATCAAAGACTTCTTCACGAATATCATTTTCACGAACATTATCCGCTGACACAACATCCAAAATACCATTGAGCATTCCCAGTAATTGCTCGCCACTTTCATTGATCCATTGTGCATATTGTTTATGCGTTGGATTGTGTAAGTCATATTCTAGCATTTTGGCAATGCCAACCACACCACTTAATGGAGTACGGATATCATGACTCATATTGGCAATAAATTCTGTCTTGGCTTGGTTGGCGACCTCAGCCTGCTCTTTGGCAACACTCAAGGCATATTCAACCGCCTTTTGATGGGTGATGTCTGTCGTAATCCCCATGATACCAATCACCTGATTATGATTATCAAGCATAGGGACTTTATTCGTGATTGCAGTCATGGTTCGATTATTTGAAACGGTGATGACTTCCTCATGGTTCAATATAGCCTTACCTGTCTTGATGACCTTCTTATCAACTGCAACATAGAGTTTTGCTCTTTCTTTCCAAACCAAATCAAAATCTGTTTTTCCAATC
>DAHWEW010000173.1:0-4760 GCA_027326225.1 Legionellaceae bacterium | reverse complement strand
GATCGCCGTTGCATCTTTTGTGGTTATTTTACCCTCATTTAATGTGGCCTATGCCAATCATAGAGGAGCGGTAGAAGATGATGATGAAACCCTCATTTGGCGTTTGATGAATCGAGGTGAAATGTATGTGATGATGATGTCTATCCTTGTTGCATCCTTGTATAGTCCGACGATTGCTGGATATTTGTTGGTACTTTTGATTGTACTGTCGGTCATTACTATTGTTCAAACCATTGTTGCAACGATTTATCATGGCAAAAAGCGTTTGAATAGTCATGTGAAGGACTATCGTGCGATATAAAACAATCATTATTACCGGGGCGAGTCGTGGTATTGGGCGTGATTTGGCATATACCTTTGCAGCGCCTGACGTGAATTTAATTTTAATAGCAACGAATCAGGAGAAACTTCTCCAAGTTCAAGAGATCTGTAGACTTCGAGGGGCTCATGTTATATGTGAGTCTGTGGATGTTAGAGATGCGCAATCTTTATCGAAATGTTTGTTAGAGATTGATGGTAAGCTGCCCATTGATCTGGTGATTGCAAATGCTGGCGTATCTTCAACCTTACAAAGTGATTGGCAACCAGAAACATCTGAAAAAATAGAGCAAACATTTGGGATCAACTTACAAGGGATGTTAAACACCATTCATCCACTGATTGATAGAATGATCACCAGGAGACATGGACAAATTGCACTAGTCAGTTCTTTGGCAGGCTTTCGGGGCTTACCACAATCGCCTAGTTATTGTGCAAGTAAGGCCGCTGTTCTTGTTTATGGGGAATCTTTACGAGCTTGGTTGTCTCGCTATGAAGTGAAGGTCAATGTGATTTGTCCAGGGTATGTAAAAACGGATATGTCAGATTCCTTAACAGGGCCTAAACCTTTTCTCATCTCAAGCGAAAAGGCAGCAGAAGTGATTCAAAAGGGATTGTTAAAAAATAAGCCCTATATTGCATTTCCGTGGCAGTTAAGTGTTCTCATGAGATTGGCAAGAGTTTTACCAACAAGGCCTATCAATGCGATACTCAATCGTTTTGAGGCTTATACCAATAAATAAAAATTTAATCGAGCGGTTTTATTGCCCTTAAGCCTAGAAAAGAATTACAATTCAAGCCACAGTATTTACAGCTTTGAGCTTATATGAAAATCGCGTGAAAATAGCTGAATAGGGATTATTATGAGTCAATCAACAATAGAACGTCGTGTCATCAATACCATCGCGAAAACCCAAAAAATTTCTCCTAATGATATAAAACTTGAACATTTGATCGAAGAAATATGTCAAGACTCTCTGGATCAAGTGAGTGTTTTATTTGAGCTTGAAGATGAATTTGACCTAAGTTTTCCTGATGAAGCGAGAGAGCTCAAGACCATAGGAGATATTGTAAAAGGTATTGAAACACTAATGAAAGAAAAACAAGAATCCAGTGTGACCACAGCATGAATTTTGAGCGGGTCGTCGTCACAGGTGTAGGCTGTATCAATGCACTAGGACATCATCAACATGATTTTTGGACAGCATTGTCAAAAGGCCAATCTGGCATCGCCCCGATTGAACAAATTGATTGTAGTGACATGCGCTTTAAGTCTGGCGCTGAAGTCAAGCAATACACTGGTGAAGATTATTTTGATTCGAAGGAGCTCAATTGGCTAGATAGATTCGCTCAATTTGCATTGATTGCAGCCAGAGAAGCTGTAGCGCATTCAGAATTAGACAAATCAGAATTAGCCAATGCAGAAACAGCTGTTATCACAGGTTCTTGTTTGGGTGGGAAACATACAGAAGATCAAGGGTATTACCGCCTATACCATCAAAACAATAAACGAAGTAACCCTAATACAATTCCAAATTCAATGGCGAATGCAGGAGCGAGTCATATTGCAACAACCTATGGTATTCAAGGCCCTGCCTATACCATTTCAACAGCCTGTTCATCTTCTACTCATGCCATTGGGCACGCTTTTTGGTTGATTCGTCAAGGGATTGTGAAACGTGCGATTACTGGCGGGAGCGAAGCTCCTTTTAGTATGGGACATCTTCGTGCTTGGGAAAGCTTGCGTGTTGTTTCACCGGATACGTGCAGCCCTTTTTCAAAAAATCGCAAAGGAATGATTTTGGGTGAGGGTGGAGCGATGTTGGTCTTAGAATCATTATCTTCGGCAAAGCGTCGCGATGCGCCTATTTATGCGGAGATGGTTGGATTTGGGATGTCTGCGGATGCAACGCATCTGACTGATCCTGCCTCTAAAGGACAAACTATAGCGATAGAAGCCTGCTTACGTGATGCCAATATTACACCTGAAGCCATACATTACATCAATGCACATGGTACGGGTACCATCGTGAATGATAAGATTGAAGCACAAACCATACATAACGTATTTTCAAATAGAGAAAAACAATTGCGGGTTAGCTCAACAAAATCAGCTCATGGACATTTACTAGGCGCAACTGGTGCGCTTGAAACAATTGCCACCGTCTTGGCTATCAAACATCAAAGGATTCCACCAACAATCAATTTTGTAGAGCAAGATCCAGAGTGTGCTCTTCCTCTGGTGATAAAGCATGCGCTTGATTTTGAGGTTGATTATGCATTATGTTCCTCATTTGCATTCGGTGGGTTAAATGCAATTCTGGCTTTACGTCGCTTTGTATCATAAAGAGGTTGGGAGGATTTCATGTCAGTAGAGGTGGTCAAATGCGAAAAGCGCACGCATTTTCGGGACTTTTATGAACTCCCTTTTCTGCTACATAAAGATGATCCTATTTGGGTACCGCCTCTTCGTGCCACAGTAAAACGCATTTTAAATAAGAAAAATCCTTTTTATAAACAAGCGCTGTTGAGTCAATGGGTGGCCTATGATAATCAAAAGCCCGTAGGTCGAATTGCCGGAATCATTAATCATTTGCATAATGAATATTATGGACAAAATCTTGCTTTTTGGGGATTTTTTGAAGCCCAAAATTCAGATGAGATTGTCTCGGCTCTTTTTAAGCAAGTTGAAGTGTGGGCAATGTCTTATGGCATGAATGTATTACGTGGTCCTATGAATCCATCGGTCAATTATGAATGTGGCTTGCAAATTTCGGCGTTTGATACGAAGCCATTTTTGATGATGCCTCAAAATCCTGACTACTACCCTGCGTTAATCGACCATCAAGGGTATGAAAAAATTAAAGATTTACAGGCTTGGATGGTTCATCTATCTGATGCGGGTATCGATGAAAAAAAAGTGAATATTCTGAAACGAATGCAAAACAAGCATCGCATCACCATACGCCCCATCAATATGGCAAAATTTAATGAAGAAATGCGATTGATTGCACATATTTACAATGATGCTTGGAAGGAAAATTGGGGGTATTTGCCACTTGATTTAGATGAGGTCAATTATTTGGCTTCTGAATTAAAAATGATCATTATGCCAGAGTTCATCTACTTTGCGGAAATAGATGGAGAACCATGTGGTTTTTCAGTAGGTCTTCCTGACTTGAATCAGGTGTTACATACGATGCGTAATGGCCGTTTGTTGCCGTTTAACTTTTTTAAGTTGATCTGGCACATTAAAATAAAAAAATCAATGACTCAAGGTCGAATCCCATTGCTTGGTGTCTTAAAAAAATATCAACATCTACCCATAGGCGGTATCTTATATTATGAGTATTTGCAAAAAGCAATGAACTCAAAGTGCTTAAAAGCAGAGTTTTCATGGATTTTGGAAGACAATGAAGCCATGCAAGAAGGTCTTAAATTAGTCAATGCATCGCATTATAAAACGTATCGAGTTTATGAGAAAAAACTTTGTACAGTATGAAAACATGAAAACATAATCAATTGACATTTAGCTTTGTATATATGGGTTGTTATGCGAACAAAAAATAATGATATATGGATTGTTGGATACTCATTGCGCTTACCTGAGTCTAATCATTCGCTAGAATTCCATGAAAATCTTCGTGATAAAATCAATATGGTCACGAAAGATGAAAGACGTTGGCTCCCAGGATATAACCATACGCCTCCTTTTTTTGGCAAGTTAAAACAATCACTTGATTACTTCGACTCCATTTTCTTTGGTGTGCATGGCAAACAAGCTGAAAAACTTGATCCTCAACTGCGATTATTTCTTGAGACTTCTTTTGAGGCATTAATCGATGCGGGTATCTTTCCTGAAGATATCAAAGGTTCAAATACCGGAGTCTACACAGGGACGTGCTTTACGGACTTGCATCGATTCTTCATGACCGGAGATAGTCAGGAAATCACAGGATATGAGAACTCAGGTTGTGCTGCCAATATGATGGCTAATCGCCTATCTTATTTTTATGATCTCAATGGACCTTCTTTAAATATCGATACTGCTTGTGCGAGCTCACTTACGGCTTTGCACTATGCTATCACTGATTTACAACAAGGAAAGTGTAGTAGTGCATTCGTAGGTGGTGGCTCTATTATCCTTCATTCTGCTGTTACCTTGGCTTTCAATAAATTACAAATGCTTTCTCCTGACGGATTGTGTAAAACCTTTGATAGGGATGCCAATGGATATACGCGTGCCGAAGGGATTGTGATGTTATTTCTAACGACAAATCCCTCTCTGCTGCGTTTTGTTCCTCATGCCAAAATATTGGGATCTCATATCAATACTTGCGGATATCATGAAAAGGGGATTTCTTTTCCAAATAGAGACAAACAAGTGGCTCTTTATCAGGAATTAACCAAAATTGCTAAGGTCAATCCTGATGAGATAAGCC
>DAHWEW010000172.1:0-4788 GCA_027326225.1 Legionellaceae bacterium | reverse complement strand
TTTATCAAAAAATGGCGGAAGTAATGCCTTTTAATCCACGCGAAAAAATGAGGGTGTAAGTATGGGCCAATCAACAATTGTGGCAGGGGTTTTGATAGATGAAAACACCTCTATTTCTTTTATAGAAGTCTGCAAACAATGTCATATTTCAGAAGACAATTTACATGAGTTGCTTGAGTATGGATTACTTCCACATCATGATGAACCTGTTCATCACATTCATTTTGATGGAAAAACGCTACTACGTATTCAAGCCGCTTGTCGGTTACAACAGGACTTAGGCATTAACTTACCTGGTGTGGTATTGGTGATGGAGTTACTTGATAAATTAGCTGAGGTTGAGAGTGAGCTTAGTGTATTACAGCGCCATGTAAAAATTTAGCGTTTGGAGTAGCAGGCGTTTGTCCAGGCGTGCGGATGGAGATAAAAAATAGTTTGGATCATTATTGTGTACAGTCATCATAAATAGTGAACTACTGGTTTCTCATGGGTCATTTTTAGGTTTTGCAAGTTCGATACTTTCTTCCACAGCATCTATCTTGTTCATTGAATCTGTTTTAAAAAATAAGAACTTCCCAGTTGCAGCCAGATGAATGCCTGCAGCGATGAGATAAAGGACACCGGCTCCAAGAATTGCGAGCATGATATTGCCTAGGATTTGTTTGAAACCGCGATGTGTTTCAAGCTCTTCTTTGGCTTCTTCAATCAGATTTGTACAGTGCTGTTTGAACTGTGCATAGCTTTGTTCTGTCTGTGGATGATCAAAATACCGTTGTCCCTCATGTAATAGCCCTTCATACAATGTTTTGGCAACTTCATAGGCTTGTTCTTCCTTGCGTTCTTGCAGATTTTTGTATTTTTTTTCGAGCAATGAGAGTTGATCAAAAAAATATGTTTTGCTATCCCTGGATGATTGATTATTTGGGGGAGGTGAATTCTTATCAACCGGTGGTAGATCTGATGTTTTCTTGACCGTTTTTTTCTTTTCTTTGTCGATATCATTGGATATAGATGATGAAGCTTCACTTGTAAACGTATGCATGTGTTGGCATTTTTCAAGTAAATATTCAAAAGGCTGCCAAGGAACATGATTTTCAGGACAAATAGCACCTACCAATAACGTAGATTTACTTGCTGCCTGTGCACGTGGATCACTCGCTGCTAATATCGCTTCTCTATCTTGTAAATATTGGGCATAACTTCGGTGATATTCAGTCAATAGATCTTGATTGGCTTCACTCTTTAATAAATGGTAATGCCCCGCCTCTGCTGCAAGTACAATCTCTAATTTTGAATCTGAGGTTCCAGGAATAGCTGTGCTCATCGTGCCATCGGTGTTATAAATACAAAGCGATTGTTGACAGTCTCTGATCACAGGGATGGCATCAGCAGGAGTTAATTTGACTTGAGGGTTTGCGATGTATTGACAATAAGAGTGGTAGCCTTCTGTTTTCCAATAAAGAGCGATGGCCTCCTTCATTTGCTCATTCGTTGCAGTAAAGTAGCCCTCAAAACGATTTTCATCGGCTGAGAGAGGCAAGGGTTTAGGTCGAGCAATCAGGTAATCTAGAAAGGCTTCATTGGCTGAATAAAAGTTTGATTGCTGTTGAACCTGCTCTTTTACTCCACCATCTACAATAATGAATTCAAAATAATTGGTATAGAGCTTCAATATACCCTCCTCTCCTAAGAGGAGAGACTCAGCGTGGGCCCTGTTATTGCTTAATTTTGTTGCAAACCATTCTCGAAATAAAATACCAAGGACTAATGTTTTTTCAACGATGAAGTGAGGTGAAAGAGGGAGATCATTTGGATTTTTAAGTTTGTCATAGCTTGCAAATACATTCAAAGATCTTTGATTCGGAAATATCTTTTGTAGCTGTGAAGCTTGACTATGAGAACCAGAAATAGATTGGAACGTAAATAAATCATCGGGCAATGGTAGCTGGTTTGCCAATAAGTGCAATGCATAGCAGTGGAAGAAGCAATTATGAAAAGCTCCAGAAACATCAATGGATTGTTGAGGGTCGAGTAATGTAGGCATTTTCTCTCTTGGTGGTTGAGTTCTAGGGCGCGTCATCAATTAGTATTTTCACCTCGAAAAACTAATTGATGACGCGCCCTAGACAAAATCTATCTCTGTTCTTATTCAGTGATGATCAACAGTCTGTCTTCAAATTATACGATTCATTTATTAAGAATAGATTAATTTCTCACATAATCTTGATCT
Organism: Legionellaceae bacterium; assembly: GCA_027326225.1. Taxonomy (GTDB): domain Bacteria; phylum Pseudomonadota; class Gammaproteobacteria; order Legionellales; family Legionellaceae; genus DAHWEW01. The sequence continues at coordinate 2,558 of DAHWEW010000172.1, read as the reverse complement.
TTGTACGATACCCTTTCAGGATTAAAAAAATCACAATACGTCCGATGTCATCTGAGTTAGTCATGAGTGCGATGAAGGAATTTTGGTTCAGCTCACGGCTTCTCGAAGTGTCCAGGTTCTGTTGTTTTCTGAGGTTTGATTTGGCACTTTCACCCATAATAGGAATGGGCTATTTTTATTGCCAGAAGGGATGGTTTTACTATGAAGAGCCACAGAAAACGAATATTTTCTTCTTAAATTTTGTAAAGCTCTCCAGACTTGATTGATATCAGCACTGTTATCCTTGAGCTCCAACTGATCATTTCTAAATAAAACAGTGACCGCTTGTCCATGCAGTTCTCGTTTGAGCGCTACTTCTAATTGACGCCATCTGGCATATTTGCGCCGTTCATTATCAGCATGAGTGGGTTTTTGTTGATAAGCCACGCGAGCATGAGGATTTTGTGCTGCAGCATATTGTCGATTGTCAGGTTTCTGACGAAGAAAATAGGTACATAAAGTATCAACCAAAGATCGATATTGCCCAGATACTGAGGGTTTTGTCCCGGGTCTTTTATTGATAAAAATGGCAAAGGCAAGGGTGTGAGCATTCGCTGTATATAAGTAACCTGATAGGCTGATGACCCCTGTCATGGTACCGGTTTTTGCACGTAATAAGCCTTGTTGTGAGGGATTACGAAATCGCTTTCTTAAAGTGCCATCTTGACCTGCAATGGGAAGAGCGGCAATGTATTCATAAGCGAGAGGAAAGCGATCGTGTAAATATTGTAGTAATTCTACGGTTTGTTGCGCTGTTAACAGATCATGGCGGGACAATCCTGAACCATCCACCAATACGGCACTTTGTAAACTGATCCCAGTTTGTTGTTGCAAGAATTTTTTAACGATGGGTTCTGCTTGTTCCCAATTCAGTGGGGCGCCATATAGTTTTGCTGCCGCATGCAAAAAGAGGCTATCGGCATATAGATTATCTGAAGGTTTTAGCGTGTCTGCCATCAGTTGGGTAATGGGTTTTGATACATGAGATGATAATAACAAAGAGGATTGTGGTGCACTACCCAATCTCACTTTGCCATTCAGTTTGATATTCACATTGGCTAGATGTTCTCTGACCAAATCTTGGGCATAACGCAGTGGATTACGAATGGCAATGCGCTGTTGAATAGACCATTGCCCAACTCCTACACAACCCCGTACAGTTAAATGATTCTCATCATCCATGCTGAAATCAACACCACATCCTGAACCAGAGCTCGCTGTTTTGACTTGGTTATTGATAAACAAGCTATTGTTTTTTTTACTTAACTCAACAAATGCTGCACTCCCAGCTCGATAGGCTGGATTGACCGTAACAGTTAAACGATTTTCATCAAATACCACAGGTGCTACAGATGCACCGTAACTGTATTTAAAGTCACTGGCTACCCGTCCTGGGGCATAAGAATTAACCACGCTGTTGTTACTGACTAAGATAACGTCACCTGCAATGCGTTGCACGCCCCATTGAGATAATTGAGAAAAGAGTGTATCTAAGTTATCTTGCGTTAAAGAGGGATCACCTGGCAAATGAAGATAAAGGGAGCCTTGTAAAACTCCATTATCGAGCACGGGGGCATCGGTTGAGAGATAACTTTGAAAACGATAATCAGGACCTAAGGCGAGAAGCGCTGCTGCATCAGAAAATAATTTCATGTTGCTGGCAGGTACAAAAGCTCGCGTTGGATTTTTTTGATAAAGGGTTTCGCCTGTGTTTAAATCTACAACCACCATGCCCATATTGATAGAGGGATCAACATGATTGATGATGGCGTCAACAGCATTTTGCAGGTTGGTGGCCATGCTTATAGACCACAAAAAACACAATAATACCCCTGGCAAAATCCTTTTCATTAATAAAAACCTCTTGAATCAAAAACAGCATCGTATATCGTATGCTCAATCATACCGTAAGCCCATCCGCTCTAGAAGTCCTGTAAGCGTATCATTGTCAAAAAATTTGATTTTTAACCATCCTCCTTGCTCACTCGTGGTTGAGATTTGGACAGGTGAGCCTACTTGCTCTGAAAGAAGGTGCTCTAGGTAAGTAATATCAGTGTTTTGAGTACGCTCGGGTATTGATTCTGGGACACATTTTAGTGCTCTCACTTCTTCTTCCAAACGCCTGACTGACCAATCTTGTTCATAGATCATCTTAGCGAGTTTTTCTTGGTTGGCAGGAGATAAGCATACCAGCATACGAGCATGGCCCAAGGTTAGCTGTTTTTTACATAGTCTTTCTTGCACAGATTTACATAAGGTCAGTAAGCGCATCATATTTGCAATATGACTGCGCGATTTGCCAACTAAAGTGGCAATTTCATCTTGGTGAAAGAAAAACTCCGTATGTAATCGTTGATACCCTCGAGCTTCTTCCAGTAAGTTAAGGTCTTGTCGCTGAATATTCTCAATCAGCGTGATGGCAGCTGCTTCACTATCTGAGTATTGGCCAATCAAGCACGGGATATCGTTCAGTTTTGCCATCATGGAAGCTCGCCAGCGCCTTTCGCCAGCGATGATTT
>DAHWEW010000171.1:0-4843 GCA_027326225.1 Legionellaceae bacterium | reverse complement strand
CGCCCGAGATCCAATAAGTTAAGGGTTAGGCAACCTATGGTCCGACATTTGTTGCAGTCGCTGTCGGGGAAGTAGATTCACTGGGAGGAGGCGGCGGTTGAGCTGGGGCAGCACTATCATGATTAGCTGCATTTCTGAGCATGGCATTTATGGGGGAGGCGTCTTGTTGGCCTGCTGGCATGGCTGACATTTCAGGCCCACTTCCAGGTATCGGCGCTGCCTGAGAGGATGCTCCATCTTTGAGAGCTGGATCGTAGGCAATCACACTTTCTTGTTTCCCACCAGACTTTTCTGTGGGTGATTGTTGAGCGTCTGAAGGTGATGGAGATCCACTTTGTAAAGCTGGGTCGGATGCAGCCATACTGTCTTGTCTACTAGGTGTTTTTCCTGTAGGTGACGATTCATGTTGATCAGACGCGGCCTTTGATGCAGCATTATCTAACTCTTGTTGGGATTTTGAGTCACCCACCTTATTGGCTGATTGCTGTCCTATAGCAGTTTGGGGCCCCTCGGATGGCAATCCCTTTCCACGTTGATTCGATGCCTCACTAAGCTTTGCATCAAACCCACCAGGTGATTTTGCAGAACTTTGTTCAGAAGGAGCAGAAGGAGCTGAAGGAGTGTTTGGTGTTCCTCCGCCTCCTTTGTTTCCCGATAGAGTAGGCGACTCTGACGGTGCTCCGGCGGATTGACCACCCTTTTTCCCCAATAGTTTACCTAGTCCCGATTGAATGGGTCGCAATGGCAACCCTGCCACTGGTCCTAAAAGCCCCGCGAGCTTTCCTCCTGACTTTTTTTGCATCCATCCAGCCCATTTTCCCACTCGTTTATCCATGTTACTCAGGAGATTCATATAAATGGTATACGCTTCCCCACTTGCAGACTGATTTTCGCTCGCTTGCGGTGCTGGAGATTTTTGTCCTCCTTTGGCTGGTCCTTTTTTGGGTGTTGCCTTTTTTGCTGCGTCTTGCAGTGCTTTTAATTCTGCTTCGGCAGTTGCTAATTCTCCCCCATGATTTTTTCTAAAATTATTTATTAATGCTTGGGCTTCTTCATTTTGTCTATGTCTTACATCTTTGATATATTTTTCGCTGTCAGCGTTTATTTTCGTTGTCGTATCTGTGAGTGTTTTTTGAGCTGAAGATTTTGCTTGTGACGATTTTTGTTTGGCTTCTGTTGTGGCTTTTGCAACATCGGCTTTGGCTTTATCAGTTGCAGTCTTGATGGCCTGATCTCGTTTCTCTCCAGCTTGCTTAATCTCAGCTTTTGCTTCTGTACGGACATTTGCAATCGCCTGCTTACCTTGCGATTTAGCTTCTTTAACTTCTTTCTCAATCCTTTTTTTGTTCTCTACCAGTTGTTTGATTTCCTCTTTTTTTGCTTTCTTATCTTCTGCGGTTGCATCCTTTGGTAACTTTTTCTTTTCTGCATCTTTAATAGCTTTTTTAGCCTCAGCGAGTTCTTTGTTCTTGGCCGCCATCACGTCCTTCTGTTTGGCCACCTCATCTGTTATTTTTTTATTCGCAGCGTCCTTTGTTTGTTTAAATTCCGCAGTAGCAGCTGCTGTTGCCTGTTTTACTTCAGCGTCAGCCTTCCCTTTTGCGGCATCAATCGTTTTCTTTTCTTCTTCATCAGCTTTGGCTATGGCCTTATCAGCCACATTTTTTGCTTCCTTCAGTTTCGGCTCATCTTCTTTCGCCCTGTCTTTTATCGCGCCATCTATCACGTGATCACGTCTGGCAAGCTTATCCTTCTCGAAATCATCAAGCTTCTTTTTCGCTGCATCAACTCTATCTTGTGCGGCTTTTAACTGTTCAGGAGTCACTACTGGTTTTGGTGGTGGTTTCGGTCCGGCGTTCCCCATGATTGAACCTCTTAAAATCTTTATGTACTATTATAAGTATAGACAACTAATTTTTATCCACACAAAATAGCTGATTACAAATTTGCATGATGCCGTTTGAGCTGGATATGCGATAAAACCCTATCAAGGATTCTGATGAACACTGATGATTTTCGTTACATGTGGCGTGGGAAACAAATCAAATCTTTGGCTCATCATGAGCGAGATTTATTGACCTCTATTGAGCAACATGGGCCCGGGGACACAAACGCTCTTTTGTTGTTACATGGATTTTCTTCATCACCAGCAGTTTATCGTGAACTGTTGCCAGTGCTTCCTCCTTATGATGCCATTATATGTCCCACCTTACCTGGGCACGGAGAAAGCATCCAGGCTTTTAGCACCATTAAAGCTTCTGATTGGCTGAGAACGGCGGAAAATGCTTGTGAAAAACTGGTCAAAAACTATCAAAAAGTAGACGTGATGGGATTGTCTTTGGGTGGCTTACTTGCCTGTCGTTTGAGTGAGATCTTTCCATTACATCATCTTTATTTGTTGGCACCAGCGCTTGATTTACATTTAAATATCAAAAGATCATTACAGCTTGCTCGTGTTCTACAATGGCTAGGCTTTCAATATTTACGCAATCGAGCGGGGAATTTATGCTCAGAACTTTATAGCGAACTGGCCTATCGCCAATTACCCATCACGGCCATCATTGAAATATTAACTTTGATCCAAGAATTTCAATTTACCCCACCCTCATGTGCTATTGATCTTTTTTTAGGATGTTTTGATCAAGTGGTCGATTCTACACGTGTCGCCTCGCGCTTTGTCAAACTACCTCAATGCAATATCCATTGGCTGCCCAAATCAGCCCATGTTTTACCATTGGATAGTGATTTGAAAAGTATCGCGGCCTGTGTACATGAGCAGTTTCAAAAGACCCTATCTGTGGCTTAGGACAGGCCCTCATTTTTATTTATTATACTGAGTATACTCTTGGTCAAAACGAAACCCTAAATCGCGCATATCTAACACCGCCCCTTCATTCCCCATGAAATCAGCCTTCAATGTGGGAATGTTATAAAAATGAATATCACTTTTATCATTTGCTAACGTATGCTGACGCGAAACGGTCGAAATATCTGCCACTGATTTGTCATTAGTTTTCACATAGGAACGCTTAGCGCGCAAATACCGGCCGTTAAAATATGACTCACCCCACAATTCCACATCCAGTTTGTTCACAATCCCTGCTAATTGAATAAAGCCCTTACCGCGAGCACGAATGATCAGCTCACGACTCTTCACCCAAAATAAACTAAGACGAGGTGAGTCTTTCATATCAAGGCTGGCAATATTAGCCATACCATTTAGTCTCACTTTTGTCTTTCCAGCTAAGTGAAGCTCTAAATAAGGGCTATTGATACCTGAAATGGTGATATTGCCTTGACCTTTTGCGTTAAGCTTTCTCAGACTGATATGACCATTTAAAGTCGTATTTCCTTTATTATCGATCAATAAATCAAGTAGACCACTATTCAATTTGGTACCAGTGATCATCCCTTGACCATGATATTCGAAAGCATTCAAATACGAGCTATGGATATCAAGGAGAATAGGCCCATAAAGTGGATAGCCTCGACTGATGGTGATGGTTAATATGCCACTCACCACCTTGGTCACCACATGCGTCAAATCACGAGGATCGCCATGCAAAATAACGGCCGGGTGAGAATATCCAGTATGCAGATTGACATTGAATTTTCCATTGACATAGACCTGGCCAAAGGACGCCATGGGCCTAATCTGCTCATGACCATGAATAGGGGCCTCTACTTCTGGCGTACGATGACAGCCATTCCCGAGTAACAATACACTCATCAACAGAAAAAATCGTCTATACATAGCACTATTCCTTTAGCGTTTGCTTTAATGTCACTACATTAGTTGAAGTTATCTATTTGTGCAACAGAGGATTTAGGTTCTGAGATGGCATTGATGGGTATGATCCTCCCCTAGAGATGATAAGATTTGTTCGAGTGCTTGTTCATTATTTTTATAAAAATGATGCGCACCCAGTTTTTCAATCATCCCACCCCTTTTTAAGACATCAAAGACTTGGGCTCTTACTCTTGAAAAACACAGTTGAATTCCTAGCTCTTCTAAACGCAGAAAAAGAGTAAATAAGGTTTCTAAGCCAGTGGCATCTAACTTATTGATACTGACACAATCCAGCAAAATGTAGCGTAGCTTCTTATTTTTGTTGATGAGCCTCAGAAGATGACTTTCAAAATAGGACACATTTGCAAAATAAAGTGAGCCACCAAAACGAACCAAACTGACCAAAGAGCATCTCGGGTAGACTTCTTCCTGACCTATTTCACTAAACTGTCTTGTATCCACTCGTACCAATTCATTAAACCGTGGGCGCATGGTTTCATAGAGATATACACCCAAAGACAACAACATGCCGAGGATAAGGGCATAAGGAAGACTTGGCGCAAGAAAAAGTGTCAGTATAAACGTCAATATTGACACCATACCCTCTTTATAGCTGATATGCCATATACGTATCACCTCTTTCAAATCAATGAGTTTTATCATCCCTAGGATGATAATTGCAGCGAGGGTTGCATAAGGCAAGTAGTAAAAAAAGGAAGTACACCACGCGAGGACCATCATCACGACCAAACCCAAAATGATAGAAGAAAACCCTGTCTTTGCCCCTACTGTGTAATTCAAAGCAGATCGTGTAAAGCTTCCAGAAACAGGCATGGAGTGAAAAAAACTACCCACGCATTTGGCAAGCCCCTGACTGAGTAACTCTTGATTCGTATGAATAGATTGGCGACCCTTAGCAGCAATATGCTTGGCAATGGTGATGGCCTCGGTAAAGCCGACCAGTGCGATGAGCAACGCGGACATAAACAAACGTGACAATGCATCCCAACTCCAAGCCACCGTTTGAAAAGAAGGTAAACCTAGAGGGATCAC
>DAHWEW010000170.1:0-4867 GCA_027326225.1 Legionellaceae bacterium | reverse complement strand
ACATCCTCATGAGTGCGATATTTTTTAGGCAAAGCCAGGGGAAGCACCTCCGAAAGAGGAGCTTGATAATAAAAACTGACCCATTGACATAATGCGAGCAGCTCTCCAGTCAGTACGGGGGTATCGTCAATCACGGTGGTAATGGTTTTGACGGCCTGATGAGGACTTTTTTCCTGAAGTATTCCGACCACAATACCTAGGCGTGTTTGTTTACGAAATGGTACCCACACGCGCGCGCCCACGACAGGCTCCACTTTATCGGCAAAATAATCAAAAAAATCATGGAAGGTGTTCGGAATAGAGACTTGGAAAATAGATTTCATTCTATACTTTGCCAGGTATGGCTCGCTGACTGTCCTGGGGCTGAAAAGACTTTGACCACCACCCGCTCAATACGATGACGCTTTAATTCTTGTTCATCTTTAATCAACTCATTAACAAACCAACGCGATAACTCTTCCACCGTGATATTCGTGAGTGGCATCAATGTGACATCTTCTTTTAGAAAAGGAATTTTTTTATGATTAAACGTAAAGTAATAGTAGTTTTCATCTTCTGCATAGTCTAAAAAGGGAGAAAATTCTGGCATCAAAAAAGTCTGATTCAACTGCTTGCATAAAAGATGAATACGCTCCTTATAATAACGATAATCAAACGTCATCCCATTGTCTTCAACCCAGGTGGTTAAGGCGAGATAAACACCATACATATGTCCATGCAGCGGTTCTCGTTCTGTTGCTGAAAAAATAGTGGTGTGGCCTGCTGAAAATTTCATGGACTCTTTTTGTAGCTCCACTGTCGTTAAGTATCTACTCATGGTTATAAACTCGCTCGCTTATCGTCTAGTTGAAACCCTTGCCAAGGTAAGTCAATTTTTTTGCTAAGCAACATGACTTTAAATAACTCTCCCATTTGATGAGGCTCAATCAGTTGTCTGACTCGTTGTAAAGTATTGATGCGCTTTAGTTCATCATCAATGGTTGGGATCAAGCTTAACAAACCATTGGCAAGCAAAAAAGAGCCAAGATTGGTAAACCCTGCCACATCGAAGCCAGCTTGATGGGCCGCCTCTGCCACATGCGTAAAATCAACATGAGCGGTGATATCTTGCATACCCAGATAGAGCAGTGGATTAGTATGAGCACGATGGCGATAATGACACATCAGAGTACCTTGATTGCGCGACGAGTGATAGTACTCATGACGCGGAAAGCCATAATCTAAAATAATCATGGCCCCACAGTCTAGCATGTCATAACATTGCTGAAACCACCCGTCCATAAACAAATTGGCCTCAGATTGATAAGGAAAACTCTCTTTTGGCAACTTATTTTGAAGGTAGGTTTTTAAGCGCTCATCCGTTGAGGGAAGATAGATTTCTTCAAGCTCATTGTGAGAGTTAAGCTTGATATGACTTTCAAATAAATCTACTTCTGTTTGACAAAAGCGATGAATTGGCATTGCATCAAGGACTTCATTAGCCACCACAACTCCTGTGATAGGTGTGGAAGGCCAAGCAGATAACCATCGTACTTTTTTAGCCAAATGAGGAATGATACGATTGATCAACACCTGTTGCTGATGAGCCAAAGATGCACTCACTTCTAAAATGTGATACTCATGGGGAAGACTATCAAGGTGCTCTAGTTTGGTTAACAAATCAACGCATAGCCGGCCTGTTCCCGCGCCAAACTCAAATAAAATGGGAGACTCTAATTCCTTTAATACTTGGCAACATTGCAAAGCGAGTGTCTGACCAAAAAGAGGGGTCAGTTCTGGTGCTGTAACAAAATCGCCATCAAGACCCAATGTCTTTATACCTGCACTATAATAACCGAGATCAGGAGCGTAAAGAGCATGATGCATGAACTCTACAAAAGGAATGGGGCCTCGTTGGTGTATTTCTCTTGCTATCAAATCAAATAAAACCATAACATGGCATCACTTTGGATAAAAGGAGAACATACCTTGAAACACGGCAACAAACAAGACGCTAAAATAGCATTAGTTACTGGCTCAGCAAGACGCATTGGAGCCGCCATCGCAGACTATTTACATCAAAAAGGCTTTCGCGTGGTCATTCACTGTCATCAGTCGATTGATGAAGCTCAGACACTTGTCCTTCACTTAAACCAGAAACGACCAGACAGTGCGATGATGATCAGTGCTGATCTTCGTCAGAAAGAAAACGCTCAAGTGCTCATTAGTAAAACCATTGCCTGGGCGGGACAACTTGATTTACTGGTTAATAATGCCTCAGTCTTCGCCAAAACCCCGATGGAACATCCTGATGAAACACAGTGGGATGCCTTATTCACCATCAATGTAAAAGCCCCATTTTGGTTAAGTCTTGGGGCATTTTCTTATCTAAAAGAAGTGAAAGGCGCCATTGTAAACATCACAGACATTCATGCCTTACAACCTTTAAAAGGGTATACCATCTATTGCCAATCTAAGTCAGCGCTTGATATGCAAACCAAATCTTTAGCAAGAGAGTTTGCACCCTATGTACGAGTCAATGCCATTGCACCTGGCGCTATTTTATGGCCTTTAAATGACAATGCATTGAGCGAACATCAACAAGAAGCTATCATTGCAAAAACGCCACTAAAGACCCATGGCAATCCAAGCTTCATTGCCCAAGCAGTATTCATGATGGTTGACAATCCATTTATTACAGGACAAACCCTTAAAGTAGATGGTGGACGAACTTAAAGGCAAAGACGCATATGAACACTAAACTGAACAAGGCCCTTATCGTTGGATTCCAAATGAGTCTTTGTGGCCTCATTTCTTTTGCCATCCCTGAGTATTTTCATTTTAAGGAAGCTTATTGGGCTACAGTGACCATTTCAGCCATTACTCGACCTAGTTTTTCAGCCACTTTTGTCAAGGCGATATTGAGATTAACTGGCACCTTAATTGGTGCCTGGATGGGTTATGTTGTGGCAGAACAGATTGGTATGTCCCCTTATGCCCTATTTTTTGCCATTTTAATTTTTTCTACCATAACCAGTTATATTGGATTGCAAATAAGGCCTTATAATTATTTATCTGTGGTTGCGGGATTTAGTGCTGTTATTGTCATCGAATCGGTTTTACTCGGGAACATCAAAGAAGTCGCTGTTTATCGTACGTTTGAGGTCTGTTTAGGTATTATTGTCATGGCTGTTGTGAGTACTATCATGTCTAAATGCATTGCGAAAGATCATGCGCTGATAGATCATGATGTCCCTGAAAATATCATTGAAGTTTTCGAGCATATTCATTTTTCTAAACATGATCTTTTCGATGCATTGGTCATTAGCCTCACTGCCTCATTATCCTTTCTTTCTTGGATGATTTTTCGCTATCCCCAAGGCGTTTGGGTCACGATTACTTTATTCGTGATCATGGAAGATAGCATCAAAAAAACAGGTGAAAAGGGATGGGCTCGTTTTTTAGGACAAGTCGCTGCGGCGATTGTAGGCTCTGCCGTGGCGATTTTTTTCCCCTCCAATATCATCGTGATTGGAATCACCTTAGGGCTTGGATTTTTTCTATGCGGCATGCTGATAGGATATGATACCAAATTGTCAGCCACAGGAAACCATGCTGGTACTGCGCTAGCTATCATGTTATTAGCAGGGCTTCCTCAAGATTCAATTAGTCTCGTTGCAGGCCGCTTTTTTAATGTTTTAGCAGGCATCATCATTGCAACGGTAGTCACATCCCTACTTTATAAGGAATAATAGCTTTTTATAAAAGCCCGAACCTCATCGAGATGGCTGAAATCATAAAAATCCTGTAAATGCCCCTGACTCATTCGATTTTTAAAATAATATCTCACCAGTGTTTTACTTTGCAAAACGGCTTGGTGCTCACCAATCAGATGTGACAACTCCTCTAAATGAGACAGAAAGCATTCTACTCTAACCTTATCATTGACTAAGGGAGACCCGCCCAACAATTGCTGATATATCCAAGGATGTCCAACACCTTTGCGTGAAATCATGTAAGCATCACAAGCGGAAGAAGAAATGGCTTTAGCCAATGTGTGTTCATCACTGATATCACCGTTAGCTATCACTGGAATGCGAACCGTATTCTTAATGGCCCTGATTTGTTGATAATCACTAGGAATATCATAATCTTCTGTCCAGCGGCGACCATGAACAATCAGAGCATCTGCTCCAGCATTTTCAATCGCTTTGGCTAAATCTAGATCGGCTTCATTTCCATAAATACGAAGCTTGACCGTTAAGGGAACTTGGATGGCTCGGCGCACATGGCTGACGATGTCACATAACCGTTTGGGATCTTCAAGTAGCGCACTACCCGCTCCTTTTTTGCGAATTTTTGGCTTTGGACAACCACAGTTCAAATCAATTAAATCGGCACCAATTGCTTCCAATTTTATAGCAGCATCGGCTATTGTGATTCGATCGTAACCTGCCAATTGATAACAAAGTTTGGTCTCATTTGGCGCTCTGTATAAATATCTGGAGCCTATTTGATGTTTAAATAAAACATCATGAGCTGAGATCATTTCTGACACAGAATAAGCTGGTGGGAGAAATTGATAAAAAAGCGCTCGAAAAGGTGCGCTACTGAATCCCGCCAGCGGTCCTTGAATCAAGCGATGTGGGAATTTAAGCGTACCAATCCTAAAAGGTTCCTGAATAAATGCCAGCACGAAATGACTTCTATTTTAATCAAAATGTACACATTATCCTAGAAAAAGCAGTTGGCCTCTACACCCCTAACTCTTTTAACTTTGTACATGACAAAAATTGTCATGTACAGAGCTCTTTTAAGACAAACAGCTACTGTTATTTACGAAACACCCATTAATAAGTGTGGCTCGTCATTTTCGGCTGATTCTCCT
>DAHWEW010000016.1:0-13874 GCA_027326225.1 Legionellaceae bacterium | reverse complement strand
TGACTACAGTGGAACAGGAAGTTAATTTCCTGGTTGCGAGGGTTGCAACTCCCATATATTCAAATGAAACCTACAAAAAAATTGGATATATGAGAGTTGCACTCGTTGCGACACTGTTGCAAGCAGCAAGAGTAGCCGGTAAGAGGAGGGCACTGGTTGATGCTCTCCTTACTCTGGGTATAACAACATGTTGTATCTATTGAACATGAGCTTCATATTGCGAACTGCTTTTGATCTGAATGTTCGGCTCACCTCTTTGCAAAGAGGTGATATCCGAACCAATCGCTGAAAACAATTCATTCAATAATGTCCTCAACTCTCCATTGAGGAGAATCAATGCGGCGTCTCTTTGCTGGTAGTCTTCTTCTAGCTGACGTAATTCATTAAAGTCATCTAACAGATAATCCAAACATTTGACTTGTTTTAAGGTGAGAGAGTCCGTGAGGGTGAATTGGATCCGTTCATTCCAAATTAGTGAAACTTCCGATACGGCTAAGCCTTGGGTTAACAGCGTTAAAATTTCATCAGCAGGTAGTTCATACCCTTTGCATAGGAAACGTTTTTTCTCATCATCAGGCGAAAAGAGAACACAATTAGAGGCGAGTTGAAACGAAGCAGGTAATACTGCGGGAGATGTTATCCAATTGGCTAACATGAGGCTTAAATTTTCTTTTTGTTCTATCGGCTCGATAGAAATACCTGAAATAGATTTTCGGAGCAAAGAAATCAGTTGAGCAGCTTGCGTTGGACTGGATGTGTTGATGATTAAACGCTTAGTCATCTTATCCAAAATGGCGGGTAGGCGTTTTTGTAAACAAAATGATTTAGGCAATAACTCAAACTCTAATTCTTCAGCAAGCTGAGAACGCTCGGCACGTTTAACAACGCGATTTTGCTGTGCTTCAATGTGTTCAATTTTTTCTGCCAGTAATCTTTTGATGACTGCTCGGGGAAGAACACGCTCTTCTTTCCCCATACAAATCAAAGCACAATCGGCGGTTTCATGCACAAGTTCATCACCAAAAGCTGGGAGCCAGCCATAAATAAATCGCGCATGAGGTGGACAAGGTTTTAAGATTTCCGAACTTAGAGAGTCTGTCAGATCGATAGACTGTTCTAATTCATAATGATAAATTTGCGCATGATTAAACCACATATTCAATCCCTCTTTTAAAAGGATAGATGCTATCATGAATTATCGAGTGAAGGTGATATTTTCAAGATCTATAAATAAGCAATAAATGCGGCAACGACAGAGCTGAAAGCGCCCACATTTTTTCCTTCCACAGCAAACCAAGTTCCTGCGATGAGGCCATATTTGGCACTAAAATTGTATTCGATGGCAGGTGCGATACTTAATTCGTTCGCACTTGATTGTCCTATCGTTGCCAATTGTCCTGTTGGATCTATTCCGGCATATCCTTTGAATGAAGAGGATTGATGTTTGGTGTAAAACAAATCCATGGCTGCTACCCAATGTTTTGTAAGTGTATATTCCCCAGACAAATCAAGGGCTATTAAATACCCTGGGATAAGTAACCCTTTGGTATCAGGATCCCCTCCTGCGGCACTGACGCCATTGAGTAGACGCGGATGAGCATATAAGAAGGAAACGTTTAATCTTGATCTTAAGTAATGTAGCTCAGAAAATTGAGTCAATTGTTGAAAGTTAAAATTGAGGACATGTTGATAACTGCCTGAGCCTGTTGCATCCGCTCCTTTGTTAATGGGGTTAAGGCTTGCAAAACGACCTGTTGGAAAAATTTCTTGAAGTGAAATACGAAGATCAGGCATCAACGCATCTGGCTTTTGTTCTAGCACTTGAAATCCAACTGCGATTGATGTGTCGCCAATATGTTTATCAATCATTTTTTCTACTTCATTCCTGGTGTAAATCAGGTTTAAATTGATATCCACTTTATCTGCCAAAGCATATGCAAAAAAAAGATCTTGTTGCTGGCTCTTGGTATTGATGGAAGGTACTTTATGTCCTTGTGAGTTAAAAGAATGACCTTTATGGATTGTGAAATCATATATTTCGAGAACAGAATGTCCACGAGGAACTGTTTTTCCAGATGAAGATAATAAGGAGCCGGTAAACCAAGGTTGTGAATAACCTGAGTCTGAAAGACAAAGAAGCAGCAGGATAGAGGAGAGGTAAGGAATTATTTTAGGCATATGTTCTGCTGTGGTCTTTATGCAAGCTTGCGTTAGAATATAACAGTAGGGTAGATTAGCCCACTTTTAAGACCATGGAAATAGAGAAGCGAAAGATGAAACCAGCAGTTTATTTACAAGAAGGGCGAGAGGCGACAGTTTTACGTGGGCATCCTTGGATATTTCCCAAAGCCATTCACAAAGAATCTAAACATTTGGTGAGTGGAGAGCTTGTTGATGTATTTACCAACAAAGGGCAAATGTTAGGCACTGGTGTATATAACGTCCATTCTTTATATCGCGTTCGAATGCTTGCCTATGTCTTTGAAGACATCGACTTGTCATCTCTAGATAGCATCTTACGCCATCGTTTAAGACAGGCTATAAACGTGCGCAAAGCGCTTTTATTACCGAATGATGAAACAAATGCGTATCGATTATTTAATAGTGAAGGGGATGGATTGTCTGGTCTTACGATTGATTGTTTTGATCAAACAATAGTGGTGTCTTCATCGGCATATTGGGTAGAATTGCATCGAGAAGTCATCTCTCAGCATATTTGTGAGTTATTGTCGATTGAAGAAGTCATTTGGATTGCCTCACCCAAACCACTCCTACAAGATGGATGGCAAAATGAAAAGGTTCAAAACAAACAAGTAATGAGAGAGGTGAAAGAAGCAGGGATTCTATTCCAAGTCGATTTTTCTCATACTCAAAAGACAGGGTTGTTTCTTGATCAACGTGAAAATCACCAACGTATTGCCAAAATTGCACATGGGAAAAAGGTGCTTGATCTATATACCTATACAGGTGGTTTTGCTTTACATGCAGCTAAGGCTGGGGCAAAGAAAGTAACTGCTGTTGATAGCTCAGGTGATGCAATTCATTTGGCCAAAAAAAACGCATCATTAAATCAACTTGATTCCATTGAATTTATCGAAGCAGATGCGCGCGATTATCTGGCCTCTGCTGGTGAATATGATTTGATCATCCTTGATCCTCCCAAATTAGCTCCTTCAAAGAAGCACTTGCAACAAGCCAAAAACTACTATAGGTTTCTACATCGAGAACTCTTTAAATCGATAAAGCAGGGTGCGCTCTTATTTACTTGTAATTGTTCTTCAGCGCTTTCTATACCAGAGTTTGCAGACTTGGTCAGTATGCAGGCCAGCGCTCAAAATAAAATAGCACGCATACTAGGTATTTATGGGCCAGCCAGTTGTCATCCAACTCTTTCAGCTTTTCCTGAAGGACAGTATTTGACGGGAATATTGATGGCTATTGTTTGATGGGAGAGACATATGTTGATGAATAGGGAAAGTTCGGGTTTTTTATTAGTTGATGTACAAGACAAGTTAACCCCCTTGGTTCTAAATGCAGGAACGCTCATTGAACGTTGTCAATGGTTAATTCGCTTATCAATAGAGCTTCACATTCCAATCGTGGTGAGTGAGCAGTATCCAAAAGGCTTGGGAGGAACGGTCAGTTCTTTGAGTGCATTGCTTAACACTCATAATCCTATTGAAAAAATAGACTTTTCTTGCCAACGAGAGCCTGCTTTCATGACACAATGGCAGAAGATTGATAGAAAGCAAATCGTGATTGCAGGGATTGAGACGCATGTTTGTGTCATGCAAACGGCCATGGAATTACATGATGCAGGGTTTGACGTGTTTGTAGTGGTTGATGCTGTGAGCAGTCGACATGAAATAGACCATAAATATGGATTAAAAAGGATGAAGCAGGCAGGGATTCATCTTGTCACGGCTGAAATGGTTTTTTTTGAATGGGTGGGCCGGGCTGGAACCCAAGAGTTTAAAGCATTGAGCCAAGCTTTTTTGCGTTGAGTGGAGCTATCTTATGAACTTGGAATCTAAAATTGCAGTGGTTACCGGTGGGGCTTCTGGGATGGGTAAAGCAACGGCGGATGCCTTAAGACAACGAGGTGTTCGAGTAATGGTTTGGGATCGACAACTAGAAAGCCCAGCCGAGGATGCTATGGTTTGTGATGTGAGTTCTTCATCTTCTGTGGAAAATGCACTACAACAAACGATCCAACGCATTGGAATACCACGTATTTGCATCAATTGCGCAGGGATTGCTCCAGCAAGACGTATTGTCAATAAAGAAGGGGTGATGCCTTTAGATTTGTTTAAGCAGGTCATTGACATCAATTTAGTAGGCACTTTTAATGTCATGCGAGTGGTGATTGGTGCCATGATGAATTTGGACTTATTAGCTGAATCAGAGGAACGGGGCTTTATCCTAAATACCGCATCTATTGCAGCATATGAAGGGCAAATAGGTCAAATGGCTTACAGTGCGTCAAAAGGGGGAGTGGTTGCGATGACCTTACCCGCGGCGCGAGAACTTGCTCAATATGGAATTCGAGTCAATTCGATTGCTCCAGGTTTAATTGCTACACCGATGTTACTGAATATGCCAAAAGACGTTCAAGCCAGTTTGGCCGAGACTATTCCATTTCCGAAGCGGTTTGGTAAACCTGAGGAGTTTGCTTCCCTTGTTATCCATATGATTGAAAATACCATGATCAATGGTGAAGTGATCCGTTTGGATGGTGCTTTACGAATGCAACCAAAATAAATATATCAAACGAGCTCAGCCTGCTGTGATTGCATCACATATTCTAACAGTTTCTCTGCAATCCGATTGCTGTGAATTTGATATCTACCCTCTGATAATTCTTCTTTAATAAATTGAATCTTGGTTTCATTTGTTTCTGTCACGTTAAAGATGAGTGCTTTCAGGGCTTCTAACTGCTTTGCCGTATCATCAAAGTGAATGGCCTCATCCACTTTTGATTGAGTGTCATGGGTGGTTGATAATTTTTTATTCATCACTTCTTCCTCGATTGTACTCATAAGCTTATCGGCTCCTTATTTGAAAACTTTAATCTGGCGTATGGGTCACATTGTAGAATTTTCTTGGCATAGATGCACGTCTTGGCCCATTAAAAATGAGAGGTCTTTTGGCGTGGTATTCAAGAGACTGTCAAGTTGGGGTAAGTATTTTTTATTGACAGACAATTTTTTTGACATATAATTTTCAATTTATTCCAAATGAGCAAGATATAGTCATGGCTAGAAATAATCCACAAAATAAATCACATACCCTATTGATATTAGGAATTGCAGCGATTTTCTTACTATTGTTAATGGTTCCGATTGGATCCATCTTGATGCAATTTTTGACTTTTTTTAGAGGGCGAAGTCTTCGTCAGGATATGGTTGAGGTTAATCATCCTGGCCATGCAATGCGTGTTCCAGCACGTCCTCAACCAGCATTTACAGCCCCTGAAAAGCATTATAGTCATGCATCAACGGTAAAAACACCTCATGTTAAGACCCATGTGAAGCCAACAAAATCTACCCAATCTATGAGTAAAGGTAGCACTCGGGCTTCTTCAAAAATACCAAAGGCTTGCTCTGATCAGTTTGAAATAAAACGTCTCAACGGGGCTGCCCATGATGGCAATCTGCATCCAAATGCATTGGTGCTGGTTCAAAATAAGCATCTTGCCAATGAACGTGCGGTGCAAGCATGTGTTCAATCGCTTGCTGAACCTGGTGCAAAGGTTTTAATGGAAGAGCCACCAGCTGGAAAGGAAGTTGCTTGTGATAAATCTGTCCAAGGTTACGCTGTATTTAAGGCGAAAGGGATGACTTGTATTGGTTATGATAGGGAAGATCCTGAAGTCCTTGAACCTCATGCTATATCAACAAATTATGCTTTTCATCGTATTTTTTCCGATGTTTTACCAAGGCTTGTTTTGCCTGGTGAGTCAGGAAGAACTTTGGCTTTTCGTTTAAGAACATTTCTCGATGAATCTCCTGTACTCAAAATAAACCAGCCAGGACTCTTACCGGGTCGGATCATTGTGCTTCAGAGAGAGCGAGAATATATTACGCGACTGGCAGATCGTGTTCAGGTGTTGTCGTTTGAAGCAGTTAAGCCTTTTCTAGATGAAGAGTTTGCGAGTTTAGATAGAGAATTCAAAAGACTTGGACCTTTACGAAATCAGTTGGTGAATCCTTCATTGGTCGAGCAAATAGAAAGGCATCAACCCTCGGCAGATAACCCTCATCGTTTATTTGTGATTGGTGGAAGACAGCACGTGGATCCACAATATAATCCTGGCTTATTGGATGTAGCTGAACGATTTGATGAGGCCGTTTTATTGACCATGCGGCGGAAATAATACCCTTAGCCATGGTGAGTCGACCTACGATACTTCTCCGTGAGCTTTTCAAAAAGCGGTGCGTGAGACTCTCTGAGAGATGTAACTGGTATTTAATAAGAGGTGATATGAACAAAAATTCCTGGGGTAAGCTATTTATTTTCTTATCGTGTATTTTTCTACTTGATGCAACCGCTCTGGCAGAGGTTTCTGAAAAAGAATATCAATCAAAAATATTGCATTATATCAATGCATATCGCACAAGTCATCATTTATTGCCATTGAAGATGAGTCCTATCATCTCATCAGTTGCTGCAGTTCATAGTAGGAATATGGCAAGTAAAAAGTTGTCTTTTGGCCACCAAGGGTTTCATGGACGTATAGCGCATTTATACAAAGGATTTAAAAACTGTCGAGGAGGCGCTGAAAATGTGGCATATTATCGACTCAACCCGAAACAATTGGTAAATGGATGGGTCGCTAGCCGCGGTCATCGACAAAACATTGAAGGACATTATAATCTCACAGGGATAGGCATTGCCTATGGTAAAAAAGGTTGGGCACACTTCACGCAAATATTTTTGTTGTGTGAACGTTGATACTGGGCCAGGTTTGTAGGGGACATCAGTTCAGTCTACTTAAGAAATACCCATTTTTTATAAAATATGCCATTGGTTTTTGCAGTGATGGTTTTAATGCATTTCAACAGGGTACTCAGAATGAAGTGTCCTTTTGTGGGCCGAATGATGTCAACGAACATGCAGTGTCTCATATCATTGGAGTAATTGACGGATTGATGTTGTAACGTATCATCAAAAATAAACAAAGGATTGTCTCGCCAATAGTGTTTTTTATTTCCTACTTCGATATAAACTTCACCTTCTTTAGAAGGAGAAAGATTGTAAAGAACACGAAGCGTTATCCTTAACGGTCCAAAATGGATTGAAGTCGCTTTTTGTTGATTGAATACAGATACCCCGATGGTTTTGATAAATTGATAGGGTTTATGAAAGCAAGGTAAAGAAAATGAGGTTTCGAGATTATCACCATACCATTTAAAAAAAAGCATGCCTCGTTCAATTTCAGCAAGTCTCTTTGACATTTCTACTTTGATAAGTTCACGATTGACATCAATATCGTGCAGTAAGGATGATATTTCTTTTTGATAAGAAATGGGTAAATCATCAAGCTGATAGATCCCTTTATTTTTAACTGAAATCAAATCTATCAATAAATTAAAGGGTGAAAGGAGCCAAGTCAAAATACCATTACCTGAAAAGTAACGGATCAGCGTGTCAACGTTGGCGGGTTTGTTACGTCGGACATCAAGAAAGCCACAAATCAAATAAAACATCAATAAATTGGGGAAAAAAATCCCAATGGGTATGACAATCATAGAAACTTTGCAAATTTTTTTGATGAGCTTTGATTTAGATATTTGCATGAGGGCTATCTGCATATAATGGATATCAGGCGTACATACTAATCAAAAATAGCTGATTTGTCATTAGGAATTAATGAAACGCTGCACTAGTCCTGCCTCATATGAGTTTGTTGAGCCAAAGCTCAACTGTTTATTCGTGATGATGGTTGTGATGTTCTTTTATCTCCGTAATCACTCCATTATTGGGGTTTACCATTAATTTGATTTGATTACCGCGTGGCGTATAGGCTTTCACTTCATATTGGCCATGTTCATATTCAATTTTTGTAATATTTTTAAAGCCCGCTCTTTCGACCACGGCAAGTGCTTGTTGCATGCTTAACCGGTGTTGATGAACGATGCGTGGTTGTTGATGCGCCATATGTTGGTGAATATCAGAGGTCATGGGAATGCTTTCAGCCATTAACAGAGGTGAATAGACAGATAATGCAATGGCAATCGATTTAAAATGAAATTTCATGATTTATTCTCCAAATAACTGGTTGATTCTTTATAGAAAATGTCAGTAAAACCCTTTTTTTATATAATATTATTTTCAATGTGTGCTAAAATTAGTCATATAGCAGTTGTATGTTATGAGTTGATCAAGAATATTCCTTGATACTCTCCATCAGCTTGCATCTTGTGTTGGACATGACGTTACAAGGAGTTTGACATGAAAACAAGAAATGTAATACCTGCGATTGTATTAGGTGCTGTATCTGTTGTGTTCAGCACCGGTGCATTAGCAGCATATAGTCACACAACTACATATCATAGTACAAGTGGTGTTGTGACCTCTACCGGAAATTTTTTCACGGGACTTGGTAATGCAACAGTCGGACTAGTCGGAGGTGTGGTCCAGGGTAGTGCAGCAGTGTTGGGTGGAGCCGCTGTTGGAACCACGAGAGTTGTGCATGGTGCGGCAGTTGGTACTGCACATGTGACTGGCAGCGTAGCACATGCAACAAACCGAATGGTTCATGGCCGCTAGCATTTGATAGTTGCATAGATAAAACTGGGTTGCGGAAAGGGTGCAACCCAGTTGTTTTTCTATGTTTCCAAATCCCACCTTCAATCTATGAATGATAAGGTTTATTTACAATATACATCCATATCTAAACCTAGTATTATTTTCTATTAATTGCTCTAAGCAGTAACTCCCAATGAAATCATTGTTTTAAGGATTAAAACGCTTATGTTTCTCAACATTTTGAAGCGGTTGTTACTCACTTTTGTTGTTTTTAATAGTTGTGCATTTTCTGCAAGTGGGAATTTATTCAACATTATCAGCACAGGAGATTCTTTAGCTCAAGTTGTTAGTCTTACTTTATGTTTAAATGTGAGTGGGCAAAATCCTTTAAGTTGCCAAGATTACAGAGTAGAAAAGACAGACATTGCAATTACGACAACCGCACCTGATCATATCTACTCTAAAGCGGGTATTAAAATCAATACCCCTGGTTATCAGGTTACTTTTGCATCTTCTCTTATCACACAGATGAATAATAGCTTAGTTTCAGGCTATGTGCCGTTGGTTCTGAGTCATGATAAAGCTGTACATGGCATTGTTAGCGCCACTTCTTCACACACTCCTGGCGCACCAACTGAAGTGATTGCCACTGCTGGGAATAGAGTGTCGACAGTTAGTTGGCAAGCCCCAAATGATGGTGGGTATCCTATCAATCGTTACACTGCAACTGCTTCAGGCACAGGGGGGGCAAAGTTGTAGCACAACACCACCATCTACAACATGCACTATCACAGCTCTTAACAATGGAACGGAATATACTTTTACGGTTACAGCGACTAACGTCAATGGTACGGGACCTGCTTCACTTCCCTCTAACGCCGTCATTCCTGCAACAGTCCCTGATTCCCCTACCATTGGTACAGCTACGGCTGGTAATGCCAGTGCAAGTGTTGGTTTTACCCCCTCTCAAAATGATGGTGGTTCAGCCATTATCAGTTATGAAGTGACCTCATCTCCTGGTGGGATAACGGGAGTTGGGACAAGTTCTCCAGTTACTGTGAATGGTTTAACCAATGGTACGTCGTATACCTTTACAGTCAAAGCCATCAATAGAGTGGGATCAAGCCTGCCATCAGGATCTTCTAATGCAGTTACTCCAGCTACGGTTCCTGACGCTCCTACTATTGGCACAGCTACGGCTGGTAATGCCACTGCAACGGTCACTTTTATCCCTCCACAGAATGATGGTGGTTCAGCAATAACGAGTTATAAGGTGACATCCGCTCCAGATGGGCTGACGCAATCAGGAGCAAGCTCTCCGATTACATTGAATAATTTAGTCAATGGCACGACCTATACATTTACCGTTCAAGCCATTAATGCAGTAGGTGCAAGTCTTCCTTCCGCCCCCTCTAATGCAGTGACGCCCGCGACTATTCCCGGAGCGCCTACGGCAGTGTATGCCACAGTTGGTAACACACAATCTATTGTGAGCTGGACTGCGCCATCTGATGGTGGTGCGACTATTACTCAGTATACTGTGGTTGCTGACGGCACTGGTCAAAGCTGTACCGCTTTAAATGGAGCGACTATGTGTACAGTTTCTAATCTGACAAATGGCACCTCATATACTTTTACCGTTACAGCGACTAATCGTGTTGGAACAGGCCCTACATCACAACCTTCTAATGTAGTGATTCCTGCTATTTTACCGATGACCATGTATGCTGGCACAGGAAATGGGAATACCTTTTTTTCCAATGATGCAGGTAGCACCTGGAGTCAACAGAGCTCTCCCAATCAAAACAAAGTAACAAGTATTTTTTTAAGTGGCGGAATTCTCTATGCAAGCGCATCAATAACGATGTCCGAATCTAACTTATATGTTTCCGCTGATGGTGGAAATAATTGGTATGCTCTATCCAATACTGCTTTCACCAGTTTTTTAGACAGTGCTTTTTTAAGCGGGACGACTTTATGGGTAGCATTTTCGAATGTGATTCAATATTCAGAAGATGGCGGCAATACTTGGCAATCAACGGCCCATGTGCCATTTAATCTTCCAATTAACTCCTTATATGCTAATGGAATTAATTTGTATGCAGGTTGCGGCAGTCTAGGGGGTGATTTTAATTATACTTATGATATGGGAAATACTTCTTGGAATGTTTCATTCCCTCGAGGGGGGCCAAGTAATGACCCAGTGTTTAGTATTTTCGTCACTGAAGATAATTGGTATGCAGGTTCATCCCTTGGCTATTTTTGTATCACACCCGTTGGAGGCGCTAGCTGGAATTGTGAAATACCTGACGCAGGAAACAGCCAAGTTGATAGTATTTTTGTCAGTGGATCAAGTATCTATATAGGTACAGCTAGTGGGAATGTGGAGACTCAACCACAACCCCCGGGAGTACCATGGACTGTTTTGAGCAATCCTGATGGTTCTTCGGTAAGCAGTCTTTTTGTTAGTGCATTATATGCTGCTACAGAAGACGGCTATGTCGAAGTATCCATGGATGGTGGGAGTACTTGGACCGTGTCGAGTCAACCTGATAATAGCCCTGTCAATAGTGTTTTTGTTAGTGGAACGGCACTGTATGCAGGAACTGAAGACGGTAATGTAGAAATTTCTATGGATCTCGGAAAGACTTGGGCTGCAACTCCTCAGCAACCTGCCTCTCCAAGTTCCTCTCCAGTGCTCAGTGTGGCGGTTGGAGGAGGTGCTATTTATGCGGGCTTAGAAGATGGGAGGGTGCGCTTTTCTAACGATAACGGTCAGACATGGAGTAGTACACCGAATCCAACGCTGACAAACAGCTCAGTCAATAGTGTTTTTCTCATTCCTCAGACGATTAACAATCAGGTTACGGCCTATGTGGGGACTGCTGATGGTCAGGTCTTATATTGGGTCAGCGGTAATCCAACATGGAGCTCATTAGGTTCCCCAGATACGAGTGCTGTAAAGAGTGTTTTTGTCGTCGGAACCACAGTGTATGCGGGTACTCAAAATGGAAATGTAGAAGTGTATTCAAACAATATGTGGACTCCGACAACCAATAAACCAGACGGAGCAAACCCCGTAAATGGGGTCTCTGTTATTGGAAACCTTATATATGTGAGTACAGGTGGAGGTTTTGTCAAGGTATCTTCAGATAATGGGGTTACTTGGACTGCAGCAAGTCAACCGTCGCAAAGTGGCAGTGCGGTTAATAGCATTGCTTTAGGATTTTAATCAGGAAGCTTGTTTGTGTAGGCTCATAAAGCCCATTATCAGAGTGCTCGCACATAGCTGATATGAATCATGGTCATGCTCACCAAATTGTATGCAATTACCTCGCAGCCCTCCCAGAGCAGAGGTGACCTACGAGTTGCCTCATAAAGAATGTTACCGATTTCTCCTTAAGGATTTTTAAATGAATAAACAGGCTTCTGTATGTATTAGAGAAATTAAGGCTGAAGATTTAGAGGCTATTGTTAATCTGTTCAGAGAAACAGTTCATCACGTCAATGTTAAAGACTATACCTCAGAACAATTATTTGTTTGGGCGCCTCTTCATATGCATCATAGCGATGCTAGATGGAAAAGCTTGCTAGATAATATCGCATACTTGGTTGAGATTGATGATGTGATTGTTGGGTTTGCTGATTCTAGTACAGAAGGCTATCTGGATAGATTATTTGTTCATAAAGACTATCAACGCCAAGGTATTGCTTCTCAGCTCGTTAAAAAATTGGAATCACTCCTGCTCCTGCGAGGAGTAAAGAAAATAACGACAGAAGCAAGCATTACGGCCAAACCTTTTTTTGAACGTATAGGATACTTTGTTGTTAAGGAACAAAATAAGCCACGTTCAGGTGGAGTCACATTAACTAATTTTCTTATGGAAAAACAATTAGGATGAGAAGATGGTTTTCCCCTATCAATTAGTTGATTTAACACATCCATTAAAAGAAAACACACCTTCGTGGGATAATTCATGCGGTTTTAAGCATACCACTTCATTGGATTATTCTGATTGTACGAGTGAGGTTAAATTTAGAGTCCAAAATATTAATATGCCTGCTGGAATTGGTACACATATGGATGCACCGGCGCATTGTGACAGCCAAGGTAAAACCATTGATGCTATTCCTTTAAAAGACTTTATTGCTCCTTGTGTTGTTATTGATGTTTCTGCAAAAGCACATGAAGCATATCTGTGTTCTGTGCAAGACATCTTAGATTTTGAAAAACAGTACCGGCTTATTCAGTCTCGTGATTTTGTTATTATTTGTACTGGATGGTCGCGTCATTGGTTATCGCCTTCACGATACTGGAATAATTTGCAATTTCCTTCCATATCAAAAGAAGTAGCTCAGTTGTTGGTTGAACGTGATATTAAAGGTCTTGGTATTGATACCCTTGGGCCAGATACTGTCGAAAGCGGCTATCCTGTGCATCAGATCATTTTAGGTCGGGGAAAATATTTGGTGGAAAATGTTGCCAATGCTGATTTATTACCGCCTACAGGAAGCTATGTTCTAGCTGCGCCTATACCAATTTGGGGTGGAACAGAAGCCCCGATAAGATTAATAGGATTTATTGAAAGAACCAGAGAGGGCAAGGGGAATGGGTAATAAAATTTATTGGGTCTACATGTTGCTCTGTGAAAATAATACTTATTATACAGGGTACACTAATGACCTCGAGCAACGCTATCAATCTCACGTAGATGGTACTGGTGGTTGCAAGTACACGCGAAGCTTTAGACCAGTAAAGATAGCTCAATCATGGAAGATCACTGGAGGGAAGAGCGAAGCTATGAAAATAGAGCGAAATATAAAAAAACTAACACGAGAAGAAAAGGAAAAATTAATTGAATTTCCAGCGGCGCTTAGATTATAGAAAATGACCAACCCCAATAATGGGTTTTATTTCGAGCAGTTTATCAGCATTTTAAAATTCGTGCATCTCGTTAAATTAAGATTTGTCGATCATTTTGTGAACAAATCATTACACGACAGCGATGTTTCATCCACAGATTCTATGGATAACATTGTGTGTTCCCTGAAGAAGAATGTATATAACCTTCGATGAACACTGTCTGGGTGTATCTTGTCAGCGTATTTTTCACTACAATGAG
>DAHWEW010000169.1:0-4887 GCA_027326225.1 Legionellaceae bacterium | reverse complement strand
GTATTGGGGACTGAAACGGGTTTTTTATCTTGTGGTTCGTCAGGATAATTATTGTCTACGTAGGTGGTGCTTTCATATCCTTCTGAATACAGTTCTGCATTATCATATTTAAAAGGTTGATAATTAGTCACAACCGTTGATGTATCTGTGGTACAAGCGGAGATCCCAGAAATGCAAAGACAGATACAAAGAATGCGATTTTTGTTGAACATGATATCTCTCTTTTTGGTATGAGGTATGTCCTAATCATGTTATCTGCAAATGAACAATTAACTTTAGAAAAATGGATCAATCTTGATGCAAAATAGAGGTATACTGCTTTTTTGAGGTTTAATTACTCCCTAAGGTATTTTATGTGGACTCAGCGTCGCTCAGGACAAACACATCAACGCGGTAGTCATGATCATCGTTCTCCTTATGAAAGAGACAGAACACGCGTGATCCACTGCCCAGCTTTTAGACGACTACAGCGAAAAACCCAAATTCTTGGTACTGACGAAGGTGATTTTCATCGCACTCGGTTAACTCATTCATTAGAAGTTGCATCGATTGGTTGTAGTATTGTGACGCATCTTCTTGCCAATTCGGAGCTCAATGGGTTATCAGCTATTTTGCCCAGTGATGATCTCATCAGCACCATTTGTTTGTTGCATGATATTGGTCATCCTCCTTTTGGGCATGGCGGAGAAGTGGCCTTGAATTTCAAAATGCGTCTTCATGGTGGTTTTGAAGGAAATGCGCACACTTTACGTTTATTGACTAAGGTGGAGGGAAGTTATGGTCCTTATGGCCTTGATTTAACGCGAAGAGCTTTGCTTGGTATCCTTAAATATCCTGTCAATTGGACTCGTGTTGTAGCAAAAAATCTTCCTCGGGTTGAGGAGTCATTCAGTAAGACCATTCGTATTAATGACTGGTTACCGCCTAAGGCCTACTTTGATTGTGAGCAACCTGAAGTGGATTGGCTACTCAATCCGTTCAATGAAGAAGATCGAGCGCTGTTTTGTTCCTTAAATAAAATGCCTACTAAGAGTCAACATGGAACCGCTGCATTTCATACTTTTGATTGTTCAATCATGGATATTGCGGATGATATCGCTTATGGAGTTCATGATCTAGAGGATGCAATTCATCTCTATTTGATCAATCGCGACCATTTAGACACAGAAACTTTTAGACAATTGTTGGCTGAAACTTCCTTGATAAAATACCATGGCTCTTTGCTGGATTCTTTATTTCATTCGGCGATACATGTACGTAAAGAAGCCATTGGAGAAATGGTAAATTATTTTATTACTGCTACTCAAATTGATGTGATTCATGATGCTTTTGATAATCATTTGCTTAAATACAACATGGTTTTGCTTCCTGAAGCAAAAGCATTACTAGATTATTTAACACAGTGTATTTACCAACATGTGATTGACTCACAAGAGGCCCGCACGTTTGAATATGGCGGACAGACTGTCGTTTTACGGTTGTTTGAGGCGATTAGCTCAAATCCTGCCAGTTTATTAGATATTAAAAATCGAGCATTGTTTCATCAAGCAAAAAATGAACATGAGGCTCTACGAGTAGTTTGTGATTACATTGCAAATATGACAGATGAATATGCTTATCGCATGCATGAGCGCTTATTCGGTTTTAATACGCGAACCATTTTTGAGCGATTGTAACGGCTCGATTTTGTTAAGATTGGCGTCCCCAAGGGGATTCGAACCCCTGTTACCGCCGTGAAAGGGCGATGTCCTAGGCCTCTAGACGATGGGGACCTGGAACTTTTTTTTTGTTACTATTGCTCGTCCATTATACTACACTAAGGTCTGGGCAAATAGACCCCAAAAATCCATAGTGGTCAATGGTGGAGCTAGGCGGGATCGAACCGCCGACCTCTTGCATGCCATGCAAGCGCTCTCCCAGCTGAGCTATAGCCCCTAAAAAGAGAACCGAAGTGTAAGTGAGTGGCTCTTTAGCTGTCAAGAGATTTTTAAAAATTGTCATGTACAAAGAAAGATTATACCGCATTGCTGGGGATTTTTCAGATCGGAGAGGGCATTTTTTCTTTGATGATGCTTAACCACTCACTCCATCACTATCGAATGATGACATCTGAGGGAGTGGTTGCGATGATAAAAGGTGTCGTTTAGGCTTGGTTTTGTTCTGTGCGTTTTTTTGTTGATCTTACGTATTGTTTCCAATCACGGTCTTTTGCAAAGATGAAGCTTGCAGCTTCTTCTATGAAAAAACCGATATCATCAATATGAGCCCAAGCACAATAGGCATTTATTTTGTCAAATATTTCACTATTAATCTCTGTCTTAATTTTTTCTTTTTTTTGGAAACGAGAACCGTTAATAATTGGCATTTCATCAAACCTTATCTGTTGTTAATCCGGAACATACGTTAGCAGATTCAAATTAATTTGAAAAGGTGACGACATCATCAGCAGATCTTTAACAGTTCATTGCTCGAATTCTAATCGGTCATTTCAACTGGTTGTTTATACTCGGCTTTATGGTTTTTATGAAAACATCAAAAACAAAACCATTTATTGAAAATATAAACAATAATTCATCGAATTACCGACGAAAGTCGGTATCCATGTGAATAGGATGTAGACTCCGTGGTCAAGCCGCGTCACGTAGGCATTATAGAGCAATTGTCAACAGACCCTAGTGATAATCTTGAGCTATAGAGATCACTTGATGATAAACAGGCCCATTAATGAGATCCATGTCCATGAAAATGGCTTCCACCGCCGGTGTGGCTTGATCCATGGCCATGTACATGGCTGTCGCCTCCAAAGGTAGAGGCATGTCCGTGATGTGGGCTTCCACCAAAGCCTGAGTAGGGGTTATGATAATAACCACTTGGGTTTGAAACGACAGTTGGTCCCCAAAAGCCTGGGCTACCCCACCATCCGCCATAAACTTTTGGTCCGGTATTCACATAGGCTATGGGACGACTGGTGGTATCGCAGCAGCAACAAAATAAATAAGGTACTAAACAAAGAGTCCCAATCAATACGACAACCCCAATAATGGGCAATACAATGGGTAATACACTTGAGGCTGCGGCTGCTGATGCTGCGAGTGCAGTAGCAACCCCTGTTTGTGTCGCAAGTGTGCCAGCTGTAATTGCTGCTGTTTTTGTGGATAGGGCTATCAGAAGTGCAGCGGCAGTACATACAGAACTAAAAACGAATAGGTTGAAAACACCTAAACATCGCAGTCTAAAATAATAGTTGGAATCATCTTGTTGATTTTTTAGTAGTAGTCCCATGAATTCACCTGATTAAAAAAAATAAACTCAGTGTAATTTATTTCTATTTTCATCACAACTATTTGTCTTTACATCAATCAAAATAATATGTAAGAATAACTCGATTTTCGATCATACTTTAGTACTTTTTCAGTGAAAAAGGATATGAGAAGTGATCATCGAATGGAAATGATTGGCAAATCAAAAGGACTATTGTATGCGAAAATATTTTTTCATCGGCTGTTTGCTATTGAGTACTTCTGGTTTCACTTTTGCTGGAAAAGATCCCGTATCTTGGCAATTAAACCCAAGCACAGGGTTTCCAGTCACGAATGTAGGCGGACAATCTTCTGTAACTTATACTTTAACCAGCCATTTACCGGGTGCTGCGGTGATGGTTACTTCATTACAAACCAGTGGGAGTGGCTTTTCTTTTGAGGATGGTTGTAACAATGTCAATCTAAGTCCCAATAATAGTTGCCAGATCACCATCAAATTTTCACCCACCGATGCAGGATATCATTCAGTTCAACTGACTTTTGGCTATAACAATAATCGCATTCCTCTTCCGCGCTTAAGTGCGGTATCGTCTGGTAGCCAACCAAATTACAGTTTAACTGGCGCCATCCCAAATTTCCCCACCACAGTGAACCCCACCGGCACACTTCAATTTACTGCACAATTTACCAATACTGGTCGCGAGAATTTAACAAACTGTTTTGCAGGGAACACGAGTGGTACCAATCAGTTTATATTGACTCCCTCTAATGCAGCCTCTCTGACTGTGAGTAAAAATAATTGCGGTACAATAGACAATCCCATTCAGTTAGGTACTTCTGGTTCGACACAATCATGTACCATCACTGGGAGTTTGTCGTCTCCTTATACAGCGGGTAGTTTTACTCTAGCGGCCATCATGCATTGTACACAGGCTTCTAGTCAGCCAACAGTGACATCAACCATTTCAGAGTCCACGTCTGCTTTGACTGGTGTGTTTACAACGCCATCTCCTTTCCCAACCAGTTTTTATGACTATCAAGCCCCATACATTACTGCCAAGTTCACGAATACAGGAAATGTGGCTCTGACTAATTGTCAAGCAAATGCGAACACTGGCTATACGAATGGTTTTTCTTTGTCACCGACCAATGCTGCCACTCTCACGACAGTCGCGGGTCAACCAAGTACTTGCGGTACTTCTGGGAGTACAATCACGCTAAATCCCAATGATCATTGCTATTTATATGGTCAGATGACCGGACTTTCGGACAATAACTCAGTGACACTCAATGCTTCAGTTCAATGTACGGGAGTGTCTACAACTGTACCTGAGACTTTTTCAATCCTAAATAATGCAGGTGGATGCACGTCTATTACCGTACAGCCCACACTTCTATTGCCACAGAATACTTACAAATATGCGGATAATGTGGTGCAATTTCAAGTCACTAATACTTGTGCGAGTACGTCAGTTGGCATAGGCAACGTGACCTTCTCTGCAACGACAGGTTCTGCTACCATCACGCAAAATTCAGCTTATGATACTTGTTCAAGTCAGACCTTAACCCATGGGGATAGTTGTCTTGTGAGTGCATCTGTGATTCCTTCTAGTACTGGGAGTTTAAC
>DAHWEW010000168.1:0-4913 GCA_027326225.1 Legionellaceae bacterium | reverse complement strand
TTTAATGAGCATGAGGAACGTGCGTCATTTTACCCGTATATTTTCATGATTTGACCCCCCATTATCATTTTATTGTCCCTACAAGTACCGATAATAGCGATTATAAGAACTTTATAAAGACTCCTCAAAAAGGAAATTCAAACCATGCAAAACATCAAGCTCCCAAAGGTACCAGATAGCGTTAAGAATCCTTTTGGCGACATATGCAACATTCTGGCAACTTTATGTAAAGAAAGGCTCAATGAGGAATATTTGAACTTAAGTGTTGAGCTTGCAGCTAAAATCGCACGCAAGAGACCTTCCCCCCTATTATCAGGCCACACAAAAACATGGGCAGCCGGCATCATACATGCCTTGGGTATGGTTAACTTTTTATTCGATAAGAGCCAATCGCCACACCTTACTTCTAAAGAACTATGTGCATGGTTTGATTTAGCCCTAAATACAATTAGTGCTAAAAGCAAGTCAATCAGGGACATGTTTGATATATACCAGATGGACCCCAACTGGTGCCTCCCGAGTAAGGTTCTGGATAATCCTCTCGTCTGGATGGTATCCTTTGACGGATATATCGTCGATGTACGTACGGCCCCTTATGAAATGCAGCTGGCAGCCTTGGAAGCCGGCGCTATCCCCTTTATTCCTAACAATCTTAAACCACATGAATAAAGAAATATTAGATTTATCTCCTGAAACGCTGAATTTGATCAAATCCAAACAAAATTATGAAACTCAAGTTATTTTTGGCGTTTTGCTTATCTTTTTTCAACAGTTCGGGAGATTTCCAAGTGCCGATGACAAACATTGTATCAATTTAATTCCTAAAATCTGCACCCGTTTAAGCTTGGAAGAATTAGATCATATTTATATTTTAGGAAAAACACTCGACTCTTCAAAAACTGTCAGAAGATTTAAAAATGAGATTCGTATTTTTTTACAATTCGAAACTTTTAACAAGTCTTCTCATTTATATGATTTTATTGATTATTGTAAAAAAATCATTTTTCCCTTGGCCCCAAAATGGGATCAAGCTACGGAACAATCTTATGCCTACCTAAAAAATCAAAAGATCGAGCCTTGCACCCCCATCCAGTTAGATTATTTTTTAACGACAGCGCACAATCAATTTGAAGCTGAACTTTTTAAAAAAATTGAACGATCCCTTACACCTGAAATAAAAAAAGATCTAGAGCAACTTGTCAAAGACGAAAAGCTAGATGAAGCTAAAGATGGTGAATTACCTACCAAAAGTGAAAAGATCGTTTCTTTCATGCAACCCATTAGAAAGCCCCTCAGGTTAGGGCATCTTAAAGAGGAAAAAGCTCACCTCAAAATTGACTCCATTTTGTATGAAATTCAAAAATATAAAGAGCTTAACGCCATAAATGTCCCAAAGACCATTGAGTCTTTTGGTTCTCGTAAACTGTTCGAAAAATATCATGAGCGCGTTCTGGTCGAATCTCCAAGTCATATTCGAGATCATAAAGAAACCATCCGTTATGCGTACCTCTCTATCTTTTGTATAATCCAACAACAACGGATGACCGACACCCTTACAGACTTGCTTCTGAAGCTTCTCCAGCGCATCCTCAGCAGAGCTGAACGTTCTGTTGATCGTGCGTTGCAATTAGATAACAAACGGGTGAAAGGAAAGATGGGAACGCTTTTAGCGCTGGCAAAACAATCCATCGACCATCCGGACGGCGTGATTAAAGAAACTATCTATCCCGAAATCTCAAAAGATCGCTTAACTGAAATTGTCATAGACCTTGGTGAAGATGGTCAATGGTACCGAAACCAAGTAAAGGCAAAAGCACTTTCGCTCTATTCCCATAATAATCGCCGGATTATTTGGATTTTGATTAATACACTTGATTTTGGTGCTGAACCCCAGTTATGGAAGATTCTCAGAGTTATCAATTTTCTCAAAGATATGAATGCCGATGAGACTGGCGAAAAGACCATTTCTTTAAAACAGAGGCTCTACAACCCTATCCTGTTAAAAAATATTATTCCTGATAGTTGGTTGCCATTTGTTACCGTTAAGACCAAGCATCCAACTAAAATACGCATTAACTGGTATGCCTTTGAGTTGGCATTGTTTGAACGTCTTGAAACCGAGCTTTCTGTTAAAAATATATGGGTAAAGAAGGCCTTTCGCTATCGCAACCCAAATGAAGATATGCCACGTGATTTTGATGAAAACGAAGATTATTATTTTAACCTTCTTGGTCTTCCAAAAGACGTAGAGGAATTTATCGGAGGCCTTCGACAGACTCTTGATGGGCAACTACACAAATTAAATGAATCAATTCTAACGAATCCAAAAGTTGTCATTAAAGATCGCAAAAAAAGAGGGGCCATTAAGATAACTCCCTTTGATCCACAACGTGAACCACAAAATATAGAGTTTCTAAAGCTGGAAATAGCAAAGCTCTGGCCGAATTTGGACTTGATAGACATTATCAAAGAAGCTGATTTTAGAATTGGGTTTACCAAATGCCTTGAAAGTGCCTCAACGCGTGAATCCATAAATGAAGATGTACTCACCAAACGGTTGTTATTATGCGTATTTGGCCTTGGTAGCAATACGGGTCTCAAACGGATGAGTGGCCCTGGTGAAAATCAAGAAAGCTATGACAGCCTTCGTTATGTGAAACGCCGCTTTATAAATTGCCGGAATGTCAGGCTTTCAATTCAAGAAGTGGTAAATGCTATTAATCTTATTAGAGAGTCCCATATATGGGGGAATGGAACCACATCCTGTGCTGCAGATTCAAAGAAGATAGCGGTGTGGGATCAAAACCTTTTGGTAGAATGGCACGCCCGTTATGGTGGTCGTGGTGTCATGATCTATTGGCATGTCGATAAAAAAGGACTTTGCATCCATTCAATGATTAAAACTTGCACTTCTTCCGAAGTGGGGGCAATGATCCATGGCGTATTGCATCATGATACGTTGATGGATGTCTGTGAAATTAGTGTAGATACCCATGGTCAAAGTTGTATTGGATTTGCCTTCAGCGAAGTCTTTCGGTTTGATCTGCTGCCCCGTATTAAAAATATTAACAAACAAAAACTGTATTGCTCATCACGAAGAAAAAAAGATGAATACCCAAATTTGACCGATGCGCTTGCGTCTGAACCCATTCAGTGGAATAAGATTCGTTCCTATTATAGAGAGATTGTCCGTCATGCTGCCGCCCTTAAAATGCGCACTGTGGAACCGGACGTGTTGATGAGACGCCTCAGTGCTGACAACAAATCCAACCCTGTTTATCAAGCTCTTATGGAAATTGGCAAAGCCTCAAGGACAATTTTCTTGTGTCGTTACTTAAACTTTGAAGAGCTTCGCATCGACATCAATGACGCCTTAAATGTAGTGGAGCGTGTGAATGGCATTATGGGATTCATCTTCTATGGACGCCTTGGCGAAATCTCCACAAACAATACAAATGATCAAGAGCTCTCACTTCTATGTCTGCACCTGCTGCAAGTGTGCATGGTCTACATTAATACCATCCTGATTCAAACAGCATTATCGGATCCCAAATGGATGTTGATCTTAAAAGCTGAAGATATGAGGGCACTCTCGCCTTTATTCCATCTCCATATCAACCCATATGGTTTGTTGTCCCTTGACATGAACAAGCGGATAAACATTGAAACCCATCGTTACAAAGAGAAAATTGCATGAATGATATTATGATGACAAGAACGCCTATTCGAGAAAAAGCAAAGCAGGTTGTTAAGCTTTTGACTAAAGAAAATCCTGATTATAATTATTTGCGCGAGTTGTTTCGCTATGTGAGATTTGAGCTTGAAATTGAGCCAAACAAACAACCTAAGGGACTTCCCTATGTACCCACTGAAGAAGAGGTAAAAAAATATTATGCTGTCGTTTGGCAATCACGAAAAATGCAAAACGTCATTATCACCAAGACATTACTCTATACAGGTGTTCGTGTATCCGAGCTTGTTCGAATATTGATATCGGATGTTGATTTTGATCGGTGTCAAATTCGAATCAATCAGGGGAAAGGAAAAAAAGATAGAATAGTTCCGTTTCCAGAGTCATTTAAAGAAGTTTTGGCCATTCACGCCCAATCTGTTACCAAAAAAGGGGGAAAATACCTATTTGAATCTTCATGGAAAAAACCCTATACGGATCGTGGAATTCGAAAAATATTGGCAATTTATTCAAAAGCAGCGGGGATGAAACATACGATTTCTCCCCATAAGTTTAGGCACTTTTTATTTACTTGGCTTAAAAAACAAGGCATAGAAGATGCTCTGATCCAACCTTATTCTGGCCATGAAAGCCGCCAATCCCTTGAGATTTACTCAAAATTATCAATTGGGGATGCGCAAGAAAGTTATGAAAATGTGATTGAGAAATTTCCAGTGTGAGAAGAACAAAAGTGAAACTTGACCGAAAATCGGGGCTTCCTTAACAGGGGGCCATCACAAAACCCTCGTATCTTTGAAGAGACTCATTGAGTTAACGGATGATACCAAACAAACGCTGTGTGTCGTTGTTGCAGGGCATCCTAAATTGGGTAATGATTTAAGGCGTCCGAGTATGGAGGAAATTGGTGCTCGCTCTCAGATTTTTACAATCACCAATCTTTCAGAAAATAAGACGAGGTATTGTGAATGGCTTATAAAGCAGTGCTGTGAAAAAGATAATAAACCACAAAACATTATCTTGCCGGAAGCACTGGAATTTCTTGCTAATAGCTTGGTGACGCCGCTGCAAATAAATTATTATCTCACGCAAGCATTAGAAAAAGCATACTTGGCTGGATGCAAGCCCCTTAGCCTGGAAATCATTCAGTCTGTTTTATCGCCTGACATTGATGGCATTGAAGCAAAGCTTGCCAGACATGGGTATAATATTAGTACTCTATGTG
>DAHWEW010000167.1:0-4938 GCA_027326225.1 Legionellaceae bacterium | reverse complement strand
GGCAATCACAGGTCCTCCCAATGTTTCTATCATTTTTAAAATATTCGGGTTAAGGGTTGCTGTGATCCAGCAAGTAATAAGGATGAAAGCATCGGTCAATAATTGTAGTTTGTGATGAGACAATACCCCTTGAAAGCGATTGTTTTTATTCAACAAACCATGTAATCCTTCACTCGCTCCCAAGTAATGACCTAGGAATGATTTAGCTATAGCAATAAACGCAACTAAGGGTGCAATATATGCAATGATAGGGGTGTGAAAATGGTTGGCCAAATAAGACAAAATAGAGATGTTTTGGTGTTTTGCTAAGGCCAGATCTTCTGGTGATAAACTAAATACACAACTAAATACAAAAAAGAGGACGGTCACCACCATCATGATATGGCTGTATTTTAACGTCTCTTTACATTTCTTATCTGCAAGTCTGCCAAAACGTTGTTTTTGACTGACGGCAAACGATGAAATAATCGGCGAATGATTAAACGAAAAAACCATGACAGGAATCACCAACCATAAAGTCATGAGCATGTCATGAGAGCCTGCCAATGAATGACTGTCATGGATAGGATGAAAAATGGCTCCATTCCAATGTGGAATTAAATAGATAGAAAGCACCGTGAGAATGGCCACAAAAGGATAGACAAGGATACTCATTGATTTGATGATAAATTGTTGACCCAAACGGACAATCGTCATGAGTACCAAGAGCAATGATAGTGAGAGCAACCCTCTATGAGGCGCTTCTAGCCCCAATTGATTGGTGATAAAGCTTTGGGTGGTATTGGTAATGGCAACACTATACATCAATAAGATGGGATAGATTGCAAAAAAATACAAGAAGGTCAGTAATTTTCCCGCCATAGGCCCAAAATGCTCAATCACCACATCCGTGATGTCGCCTTTTTGTGAAGCGCTAGATAATACAAAGCGGCACAAGGCAAGGTGTGAGAAATAAGTCATCGGGAATGCCAAAAGGGCAATGATGATCAATGGCCAAATGCCAGTTAATCCAGCATCAATGGGAAGAAACAGGGTGCCTGCACCTATGGCAGTTCCATAAAGACTAAGCATCCATATAGTATCTTGTTTGCGATCATCTGCTAAAGTGTTATTGGTAGTAGATGAAATTACAGCAGGATTTTGCGACATATCAACAACCATTCAATGAAACTCTGCGGGTCATTATACCATAAATCTGTTATTTTGTATATTTTATAGTCTTTTTTGTGGCAATGATGATTCACTTAGGCACGTTTGCTCGGCAAATAATGGGTATATGTGCCGATTTGTGCACGAATGTTTGTTAAGACAGCGTCAGCAGAAAGCGAGCCAAAATCTATCTTTCGTTTGATGTCCTCTTTATTAATATGGTCATATAAAGCGTTTAAACAAGCTTTTTTTTCTTCGTCTGTTTTTTCACCTACTTTTTCTAATAGGAGAGCATATAATCGACTGAATTCTGGATTTCTCACGATCCAACTGTGTCGGTAAGTGCTGCCAATTCTATCTAATACGTGTATATACGCTCCATGCACCACTGAAGTGATTAAAGCGGCCAGTGTTTTTAATCGTGTGCTTTCTGTATTCATAGACACTAGATTATATTGACAAGTTGTTTGTTTGATGACAAAAGTATCTGCCAAAGAGATGATAAATTGAATTTCTTCATCACGTTCAACATTAGGTTTAACACTCGGTAAAGCAATTGCGGGAAGCCAGGATAACAGACCATAACCCGCGTTTTTGCGCGCATCATATTGTGTATGAATGCCTTGCGCATCTTCTTTGAGTTTCTTGGCTTTGTTGATGATAAGTATGGCATTATCTAGATCATCCCATGCTTTTTTTAAACGTTTTTCATCCTCATCTAATATAGCAGTTACCTGTGTCTCTGGTGTCATTTTATATTCCTCATGTTGATTTGGAGATTGATGACCCTACTTCCATTTTCAATGTAACATCTTTCATGATTTGCAGCTATGGTCTTCATGCGTTACTCTTTCTTATAGACAAATGGTATTGACTATTGATGTAGCCCCCCAATTGAACGTTAGGACTTGAAACATATGGATATCGCAGAACTATTAGGCTTTACCGTCAAAAATAATTCCTCCGATTTGCATTTATCGGCAGGTCTCCCTCCCATGATTAGAGTCGATGGGGATTTACGAAAAATCAACGTTCCTCCTTTTGAACATAAGGATGTGATCAAGATCATCTATGACATCATGAATGACAAACAGCGTAAGGAATATGAAGAGCATTTGGAAACCGATTTTTCTTTTGAAATTGCAAACTTGTCTCGTTTTCGTGTGAATGCCTTTAATCAAGCCCGTGGAGCAGGAGCCGTTTTTCGTACCATTCCTGCAAAGGTACTGACGATGACTGATTTGAACCTCCCACCTGTATTTGCTGAAATGGCATCATTCCCCAAAGGCTTGGTTTTGGTGACAGGACCTACGGGTTCTGGAAAAAGCACAACACTTGCGGCCATGATTGATTATATTAATGCAAATCGTTATGACCATATATTGACGGTAGAAGATCCCATCGAATTTGTTCATACCAGTCATAAGAGTTTAGTCAACCAGCGAGAAGTTCACCGTGATACGCATAGTTTTAGTGCGGCATTGCGATCTGCCTTACGTGAAGATCCAGATGTGATATTGGTGGGTGAATTACGTGATCTTGAAACCATTCGTCTTGCGATGACTGCCGCTGAAACAGGTCATTTGGTCTTTGGCACCTTACATACCAATTCAGCGACCAAAACCATCAATCGTATCATCGATGTGTTTCCAGGGGATGAAAAATCGATGGTTCGGTCCATGCTATCTGAATCTTTACAGGCAGTGATTGCTCAAGGATTATTAAAGAAAGTTGGAGGAGGGCGTGTGGCTTCATTGGAAATTATGATTTGTAATTCGGCCATTCGCAATTTGATTCGTGAAGATAAAGTGGCACAAATGTACTCGTCTATTCAAACAGGTCAAGCGCAGGGAATGATTACTCTGGATCAACATTTGACTCAGTTGGTGGAGCAAAATCTCATCACGCGCCAAACGGCGCGTGATGTGGCTATCAATAAAACGCTTTTTTAGGGCGTGTCATCAATTAGGGTTTTCGGCCGACAATACTAATTGATGACACGCTCTAAGCCCAAGCAATTTTGGGATTTGGTTTCATAGGTTGATCGGCGCCAGGCTCTTCGTAAGTGCTTTTAACAAAATCGTAAAAAAAGGTATCTGCGCTTTTGCCAAACCGATTCTGTAGATGAAAAAGAGGCGTCACATGATTGGGTTGGATTTCAGAATGAGTATTTTCCATTTTTCTCTGTTTAGATTGGTCTTTTTCCTTTTCTAAAGCAATGGGATCATCTTTCAAAAGTGCTTTTTTGGCTTGACGCTCTTCTTTCAGAGCCATATGAATCGATGCATAGTGGGGGATGATGCCATCATCTGTCGTAGACTCATTTCGAGATGCCTTAGGAGTACGCACAACGATATATTCTCTATTTTTTTCAGGAATACGCTTCATGGCTTTCCCCGCATGAATGTCCCATTGGGTTAAAGCCAGTGCAAGTTTAATACTTGAATTCACAACCCATTTTTTTAATGTGACGAAGATTGAGTCTGATTCAGTTGGTTCAGTCTTGATTGTTCCGATAACGACATCAGAGATAGATGAGAAAGAGCGATTATTAAAGACATTAATGGGCATGCCTAGTTGATGAAAGTGAGCCGTGATAAGGGTTGCAATACTTGCCCCGAGAGAAAAGCCTTTTAACGTGATGTGTTTGGGTAAGACCCCTTGATCTAATAAGCGCTGAACTTGTGCAATGCCATCTGTGACCAAATCATGTTTTGATTGAACGCTACCGGTGCTTTCACGTACCCCTCTATAATTAAAACCAACAACGTGACAATTAAGCTCTGTTGCATCTTTTGCCATTTCAACGTGTTTTGTCTCATAACATTCAAGATTTCCAGGAAAGGAGATGATGTATTTTTGTTGTTCTGGAGGTCGCTCCATTTGAGCGTTCTGTGTGATTTCAAGGGTATCTAACTCAGCGCCGTCATGGGTTATCACAGTGTGTTTTTGATAACTCAATGATGGGGTATTCAGGACAG
The DNA here is from genome assembly GCA_027326225.1 of Legionellaceae bacterium. Taxonomy (GTDB): domain Bacteria; phylum Pseudomonadota; class Gammaproteobacteria; order Legionellales; family Legionellaceae; genus DAHWEW01. Next base: position 808 of record DAHWEW010000167.1, on the reverse strand, counting down.
AATAATCAGGAATGGCTTTAACCCCGAGTTGTGAAAAATCAAACCCTTGAGCTGGTAAAACCTTTTTTGAGATCTTTTCACCAAATAGCCAATTCCCAACATATTTTAGTAAATCCCAGATAAGGACTGGTGGAAAAATGACCCTGAGTCCAATGAAGGTAAACCATTCCCAGTAGGTATATTGAGGTTTAGTGATATGAAATTTGGCCATTTGGGTTTATCCTAGATTAAATGTGACGATATTATGACATTAATTCAAATATAAATCAAATTGCAAATATATTAACCATTAGTTGGTTCTGATGACCGGAATCAATGTTTGCAATAGAGCTTTGAACACTTTGGGTGTACCGGCAATGACATCGCCTGAGCGTAAATAATCTTCTCCTCCTTGTAGATCACTGATTAACCCTCCTGCTTCTTGAACCAAGAGGCAACCCGCTGCAATGTCCCAAGGGCGTAGACCAAATTCCCAGAATCCATCTAAACGACCGCTGGCAACATAAGCCAAATCAAGCGCTGCTGATCCCATACGTCTGACGCCCGCACATTTCCCGACCATTGCGGAAAATGTAGGTAAGTAGCGTTCTGCTAGGGCCACATCTCGAAAAGGAAAACCTGTTCCAAGTAAGGAGGCTGAGAGTTGCGTTTGTTTTGAAACTCTCAAACGTCTATCGTTTAAGCGGGCGCCATGACCACGACTGGCATAGAAACATTCATGACGCAGAGGATCATAAACCACTCCGTGCTCAATCCGATTTTTTACCTTGATGGCAATGGATACTGAAAAAAAAGGGAAGCCATGCAA
>DAHWEW010000166.1:0-4952 GCA_027326225.1 Legionellaceae bacterium | reverse complement strand
CAGATAAATGGGGAAGAGTGCTTGGTGAATGTATTGGTAATGATTTTGCCAAGCGTTATTTGTATACCAATTAACTTACTGAAGTTTGGACAAACTGCAGTCTAATACGAGCCCGAGCCCGCCCACGGGCTCGTTTAGCTCCGAGTTTGTCCAAACTTCAGTACCCTGTGTCTCTATGCCTAAATTTTAAATACTCTGTTCTATTTATTGTGCATTTATGGTACAATATCTCATTTTTATAATCTAGAATTCATCGGTGTCACTATGCCTGGTCAGCCATTTCGTAAAGTAATTTCTCCAACAGGGGAAATAGATTTATCTCTGTTGTGTCACATTTTAAACGATCCCTTTTTGAAAGGGACGTTCCAATTACAAGGTCAAAATTTTGGCCGCACCATGCAATATCTTGACCGATACTTCACCTTTCTCATAAGCCAAAATAAGTTACCTAGAGACGTAGACGAGCTCAAAAATAGAATTCATACCTTAGTGCAGAATGAGCAAAAAATTGATGAGATTCTAAGACTGAGTCGACATAATGCAGGAGAAGCTGAACTTGCATTAACTAGATTTTCGGAACAGTTTGCAAATCATTTACTCTGGGGAAGTCTCAAAAATGGTGAATTTTTATCGCTACCGGGTGGGTGGGTATCACCAGGTGGTGGCCATGCCATGGTTTATCAGTTTAAAAAAACGGAACGTGGACTAGAATTTTATATTCACAATTCTGGTGCAGGCATCAATCATCATACAGGCCATTCTGATAAAGATAGAGAGTTATATTCTCCTGTAGCGGCGTATTTCATCCCTAAACCTGTTGATGCTGATGAGCTTGCAAGCTTTGTTTCAAAGTTGATACGACCCCGAATACCTGGGTTAAGAGCCTCAGAGGAACAAAGCTTTAATGCAGAGCAATTATATAAGGAAGTAATTCCAGAGATTAGTTTTTTAAATGCAGAAGCGATTGAGGTCACTGATCAAAAAGCGCATGTTTTGACCGCCGGGCAATTGTCCGGTACTTGCACGCAAAGGTCATTGCATCAAATGCTAAAAGCAAGTTTTCATACCTTAGCAGACTATCAGCGTTTTATTTACGAATTTAAACGATATGCGCTTGATGATTATATGCGCACTTCTAGCCTTAATCATGAACTCAAAGACAAACGTGTGCAGGGCCTGATTAAGCGGGCGTTGAAATCGATGGCTCGAACCTTAAATATCAAACAATTATTTTCCGATGGCATCATCAAGAAAGAGCAAGATTTTTTGAAAACGCATCGAGAAACGATCGAGAGTATATCTGAAGCAGCTGGATCGCCTGTGTCAGGTCTCATAGATAGGAAAGAACCAGTCACGACTATCAGAATAGATCATGTGCCAGTAGCGATACAACCCATTGTTAAGCCTCCTTTACCCTTTCCAGCGCTGATTGAACCTTCTATGACCCCCTTAAGCGGTGGATTTGATTTATTAGAACAAATGAGAGGGATTTTGACTGAATGTCATCAATTGAAAGCAGCAGCTCAGCATGCTGATGTGATTACAAAATTAGAAGTCATATTTACCCATTTCCCGCTGCCGCATCCTAGTCGTCCATTTAAAGAGAGGCTTCCTTTCTATAGCAGCCTATCAGCATCCAATCAGGAGGCTTTTTTTGATTGCTTAGTGGCCTTGCAAGATGCCTATATGGATGCTTGTCGATCCCTTGGTTCTGATCTTGTGACGCCAAGAATGTTGGTATTTGGCTTAAACGCAATCGCTGTGACTGATTATGTTTCTCATCTGTGTTCTAGGCAGTCACCTCCAGGCAGTCCTTCATGGCATCAAACGACAACATCGTTCATCAGTAAATTTTTTAAGGGAAATTGGACAAATCCTTATTTTGCCACTGATAGTGCGGTATTAGATGAACGATTACAGCAGATAAAATCTTTGTATGCTTCGAGCGAATATATTGACTTAGTGGACTATTATTCAGGTATTGTTAAAACAAACCCTGATATTCAAGCCAAATTGTTGAGGCGATACGTTCCTCCCCAATCGGCAGAGATGGCAGCTAAGCTTCGGGAAAAAGAGGCCAGAGAATTATATTGTTTAGTCAAAAACTTTGAAGATTTGAAGACGAATCCTGAGTTTCAGCCTATGACCAAGGCGTTTGATTTTCAAAGAAAGATAGAGGGTATTTATCTCAAAGCGCTGAAGAAGTTTCAGAGATTTAGACACCAAGATACGGTTCCTTTCGATTTAGATTATCGATTTGGATCTTTACAAATGCAGTCGACCTTAGATGGTATGTTCTATGTTCCGCACGATCTAACCCTGCACACTCACAAGTATGGATTGAATGATAATCAATCATGTGAACATGCTCTCAAAGTAGATACCGTGACAGAAGCTTATCATGCTCAATCAGAGGGATATTATCGACATCGAAGTGATAATCATATCCAACTGTTTCCTAGTCATTTGGCTGGTGTCTCTATTAATCAGATGTCCCCTGAGCAAAAAAGTAACATGAATCAGAGACAAGTTGATAAAGATGAGATCTTATCCAGAGAATTTTTTCACTTACGAGGCTCGCCAGCGCATCAAATCAAATTAACCCTGGCTTACTTTAAAAAACATTTGGCTAAATTAAGTAACCAGTCTTGTCAAATCTATATGGAAGCCAATTTATTAGAGCCAGGTTTATTAAAGGCGGAATTGGATAAGAATCCTGACATTTTACTTAAAATAGAGGATTTTGTTGAAAAAGGTCTCAAGCATTTTGCCATTCGAGGATGTCCTTCTCAGAACTCTCTTTTTTTCATTCGTCTTCAATACCTGATCACGCGTTATGCGGCAGAGTATAAACCAGCTCTTTACTATAGAAGGCTCGAAACGTTGCAGCAACGATTAAAAGGATTGTTACAATTAGACGAAGCACAGGACGATACAGCTCTGAAATACAGTTTGCATCAGTATCATTTTTTAACCATCATGGCTCGCATAAAAATGAAGCCAGAAGGGATGAGCCAAGAAGAACGAGATGAGAGACTGAAAGACAGTTTGACTTCTTATTTCTATATCAACGTTAATCGTAATCCGCTGGCATTTCAAGATGCTGCCAGTCAATTTGAACTAGAGTGTTTCAAACAAGATTTTATCAAGATTGTTTTAAAAAGTAATAAGGCTGCTTTAGCTCAACTGATAGGTCAGGCTCTAGAAGGTTTAGGATTAGGCGAGTTACAACATCTGCCAGTACAGAATGGCTCTTTCTATACAGTCTCTATGAATAAAGAGGGACAGATTTTTGAATACCAGGTCGATCCCCTTCGCGCGCTTATTTTCAATCAAAAAGGGATGGCTTATAAACCTATTCCACTGGATATTTTACACCATCCAGTGATGCAGTTTTTAGAAGTGAAAAGCTTAATCCCTTGTTTTACTTCAACTGATGGTTTGATTGTTGAGATTGGAGAGCCTGAACTTCGATTTATCAAAACATCTGCTCAGTCTAAATACCGAGTTCAACAAAAATGGACTGTGGGAGGAAAAACACAATGGTATGAACTCCATTCTTTGAGTGAGACACAAAAGAACGCGTTTGATTTGGATACCGAGACGCTTTCCGTGTTAGGGATTCCTGCGATTCTTAAACAACGGGATACCCAAATTTGGGTGGGAAGTGAGGATACGAACAGCCTACTCATGACAGAAAACCACAAGCCTTCGTATCGAATGACCCGAGTTTCAGGCAATGATTGGCAATTTAGTAAACTGGATGATGACACTCGTGAAAATGGGTTTGTGTTATGTCACGGGATGACCTGGTTGCATACATTACTTCTGCCTTTTGAAGATCGGTCATTTATCACTGTGAATAGAAAAGGAGATGAATTTCAGGTCACTCTTGGTCGCTATGGACTGACTTTGTTGGCTCGGCAATTCAATGGATCTTATCGGATCACTTTAGCAAATAACCCCTCATTTACTTTAGTAGAAGAGGGTAAACCGTTAACTCCTATGGTGAAAGGGCTATTGTTTGAAGATATAAAAACCAAGCAACAAGCCTATTTTCTCCCTGTTCAGCCATTTTTTACACAAAGAGAACCCGCGGCGCATAGTGAATTTTATGAATTCAAACATGATCATGAGCACCATATTCCAAAAGAAAGTCTAAAGCTGTTGGTGAAAGACCAGAGTCAATTATTCCCTTGGCAGTACACAGGAACAGAACGAGCCATCCGCTATCCATTGGATAAAGAAGGCCAGCCTCGTCCTGATTCGGTTGTGGATGCTTTGTATTTATGTTATGTCTACTTGGGAAGCCATCAGCCAGAAAAAGCGTGGTCGGTTCTCGAAGATGCTGCCAAACGATTTGGAGGTCTCTCGGGTAGCATCGAAGAGCTCACTTACCTTTCGTGGATCATCAATTCATTACCAAAAAAGCTTGAAGACCAAGATAATGATGCGGAAATTTCAACCCCTGCTTATGTCGCTTGTCAATTAAAAGCACTTGCCTTATTCACTGCTAGTTTTACGCCAGATAAAGTCATCTCATTCCCCGAAAAAGTGTTTGATCTGAAGACGCCAGATGGTCTTTATCAACAACATTGCTGGGATAGTGTGAAAGGGTTTCATGCTAATTTAAACGAGACACTCTTTGATCTCTATTCACGCTGGCAAAATATGAAGCGGCATATGGAGCATCAATTTTTACTCAAAGACGAAGAACGCAAAAGCTTGCTAGATTTCTATCATTTTAACTTGCCAGAACCTTCCGATGGTCGTCCAAAAGCCCTAGGATCTTTGGGGTATGAATGGCAGCAGCTCGAGTTGAACATTTTAAAGAGAGAATATGAAGCTATTCGAGCTGAAGCCCTATCAAAAGGACCATTGCCTCGTGCTTATCATAAAAGATTGCAAGACATAGAATCTCTGATTGCAGAAAATAAAGTCATTCGCTCAAA
>DAHWEW010000165.1:0-4987 GCA_027326225.1 Legionellaceae bacterium | reverse complement strand
TTTAACCAAATGAACTTGGATGATCTCATCTAAATCATCAAATGATGCATAAGTGTACCAAACACCTTCAGGATACAAGACAATACAAGGTCCCAAATCACAACGACCCAAGCAACCTGACCGGCTCACCCGGATTTTCCCAGGACCATGAAGACCTAAAGCTTTGAGCTTTTTTTTCAAATATTCAAAAAAAACCTCACCGCCAGATTGAGCACAACAGCGCTTGCCTTCACTTTTTTGGTTGGTACAAATAAAAAGATGTTTCTCGTAATGGTTCAATGAATTACTGTTCTCTTGATTCAATCTTTGTTTTCAATTTTAGCCCTGGCTTAAAAGTAACCACTCGCCGAGCTGCCACAGGAATCTCTTCTCCAGTCTTAGGGTTTCTACCTGGACGCTGTAGTTTATCACGTAAGGTAAAGTTCCCAAAGCCAGATAATTTAACATGTTGCCCTTCTTCTAAAGCAAACCGTATCTCTTCAAAAAAAAGCTCCACCATCGTCTTAGCATCGGATTTCGTTAATTTTACTGCATCACACAAGGCATCTGCCAAAATTGCTTTACTTAATGCATTCACGATTTATTCCTTAAGTTATATGAGTCAAGACTCTGTGAATCAATTAGAGTATCTCATACAATGTATGATGGTAAACTCATCCATGGTTTTTTGAGTATAGCACCGAATTTAATAATTCTCATACCTCTGCATCAAGATGAGTATCTGCACGAAGGACAATGGCAAACTCATCAGCTAATTTGTGAAGAATGGAATCGATGAGCGTGTTTATCTCAGCATCAATCAAAGTTCGATGATCATCTTGCAATGTTAATGAGATGGCTAAACTTTTTTTCCCAGTCGGAATAGATTCACCTGTATACACATCAAACACATCAAACGCTTTCAACCAATCTGTGGTAATCACTTCACGAACTGCGGCTTCTATCTCCGCTGACGTGATTTTAAGGTCTACAAGAAGTGATAAATCGCGTCTGATTTGTGGATATTTTGAAATGTGTCGATAGCTGACGGGCTCTGCTTCGGTAAAGGGCAAAAGTAATAGCTCAAATACGATGACTTCTGTTGTCAAATCAAGTTCGTCCATAAACTGTGGGTGTAGCACCCCAATCCATCCAGCCTGTTTTTCACCCACCAAAATCCGTGCTGTTTTTCCAGGATGAAGTGCTTTATGTGTATCCGATACAAATTGAATATTTTTTACATTCAACAACTGAAATAAAGCTTCTAAATCGCCTTTCAAATCATAAAAATCATAAGCGCGGGTTGTGTCACTCCAATTTAAACTACCTTTTTCTCCCATTAATAACCCAGCAACAACTGCATGTTCTTGTAATCTATCTTCCTGTTTATCAAACACAACGCCTGATTCAAATAATCGAATAGCCTTTTGTTGTCTATTAGCATTATAAACCATAGAAGCGATTAACCCCGGCCACAAACTCACTCGCATCTCTGATAACTCTTCTGATATGGGATTTAATAACCGATACTTCGGCGTATCAGGATAAAAGGCTTGTTGTAAAGAGGGATCAACAAAACTATAACTGATGGTTTCGTGATACCCACGATGACACAAAAAGTCTGACATGTTACGAATGAGCTGTTCACAACGATTGATTTGACCTGCACAAATAGTTGCATCTAAAGAGGCTTCTTCGATGTTGTCATAACCATAGTGTCTGATGATTTCTTCAACCAAATCGACTTCAAGCGTCAGATCAAATCGATGAGGAGGAACCTCTACCAACCATTTATTGGGTTTACGAATCAGAGACATGCCCAAACTTTTTAAGATCTGCTCCATTCGCTCTTCAGCTATCAAAAGTCCAGTTATTTTTTTCACCTGCTCAGGATGAAATACGATAGTCTCATGTGATGGTAAGAAATGAGAGTTACTTTCCATAACGACCGGACCTACCTCACCCCCAACGATGGATTGCAATAACTGGGTTGCACGCTCTAAACCAATCATCTGTAAAGACGGATCAACACCTCGCTCAAAACGCTGTGAAGAATCACTGCTTAAACCATAAAATCGCGCAACTCCCGCAATCATTTTTGGATTAAAATAAGCGCTTTCAAGAAAAATGTCCGTAGTATGTTCTTGAACGGAGCTAGCCTCGCCCCCCATGACGCCTGCCATGGCTAAAGATTTGTGATCATCGGCTATGACCAATACCTTCTCATTTAACGTGACTTCTTGGCCATCTAACAGCACCAATGTCTCCTTTTCATGGGCAAACCGTACGTTGATTTGTCCATCTAAGGTTTGCAAATCAAACGCATGCATGGGTTGTCCCAGTTCGAGCATCACATAGTTGGTGACATCAACCACTGGATGAATGGCACGCAGCCCACTGCGACGAAGTCGTTCTTTCATCCAAAACGGGGTGAGCGCATGAGTATTTATGCCTCGAATGATTCGACCGCAATACTTAGGACAAGCCTCAGGTGCTTGAAGGGTGATTTTCATAGATTGGTCGATAACCGGTGGACTAATCTCTCTGGGCACTGTTTGTAATGGTAATTGATTGAGGGCTGCAATCTCTCTTGCCACGCCTAAGATACTAAAGCAATCAGCGCGATTTGGTGTTAAATCAATATCTAAAACGTGATCATCTAATTGTAAATAGTCACGAAGAGAAACACCGATAGGAGCATCTTCTGCCAGCTCCAAAATGCCTAACGCACTGTCTTCCATACCAAGTTCAGCTGTTGAACACAACATGCCTTTTGAGGTCTGTCCACGAATCACAGATTCCTTGATATGAATGCCCCCTGGTAAGCTTGCTCCGGGTAGCGCTAAAGCGACCATTAAGTTTGCTCGTACGTTTTGTGCACCACAAACCACAGGCACAAGCGTGCTAGCGCCCATATCGACTTCACACAACGTGAGTTTATCAGCTTCTGGATGGGGCATCGTTCGTACTACTTTGGCCACTACGACCTTTTGAAACTCACCTGCCACGGGATAGACACCATCGACCTCCAAACCTGCCATCGTCAACTCTTCTGCAAGTTGGGCTAGAGTTTTGGTCGGACGAACCCACTCACGTAACCATAATTCACTCACTTTCATCGAAATATCCTAAAACTGTTGCAAAAATGTCAAATCATTCTCAAACATCATGCGCAAATCATCGATTCCATAGTAAAGCATCGCTAATCTATCCAAACCCATTCCAAATGCCCAGCCCTGATATTCTTCGGGAGAAATATGCACGGCTTGCAGCACATTAGGATGAACCATGCCACATCCAAGCACCTCAAGCCAACCCGTATGTTTACAAGACCGACAGCCCTGACCCATACATTGCGTGCATTGAATATCAACTTCAGCAGAAGGCTCAGTAAAAGGGAAATAAGACGGTCTAAACCGTATGGCTAACTCACGTTCAAAAAATTGAGAAAAAAACGTTCTGAGTAACCCCTTTAATCCCGCCAACGTAACGTCTTTATCGATAAAAAGTCCCTCGACTTGATGAAACATAGGCGTATGTGTCAAGTCTGAGTCACAACGATACACACGTCCTGGAGCAATGAGTCGAAAAGGGGGGGTACGATTTTCCATGGTATGGATTTGTACCGGAGAAGTATGTGTTCTTAACAGTTGGCCATCACCAAAATAAAAAGTGTCATGCATGGCGCGCGCTGGGTGATGTGACGGGATATTCAATGCTTCAAAATTGTAAAACTCTGTCTCAACTTCAGGGCCATCGATGATATCAAATCCCAATCGACTGAAATAATCGTTCACAAATCGTTTGACTTGAGTCACAGGATGGATTGAACCAGACAAATTGGAACGTCCCGGCAAAGTCACGTCAATTTTTTCTGTCACAAGTTTCTGTTGTAAAGCTTCTTCTTTTAATTGATCCATTTTGCTTTCAATGGAGGCAGTGATATCTCGCTTAGCTTGATTCACCAATTGTCCCATTTTGGGTTTATCTTCAGCAGATAAATGGACCAGGTTTTTAAGAATTTCTGTCAATCTTCCTTTTTTTCCGAGATACTCAACTCGAATAGCTTCCAAGGCAGTTGCATCTTTCGCCTTTTCTATGGCAGCTATGGCTTGTTGTTGCAAAGTGATTATATCTTGCATGTTTGATCCATAGATGGTGGGACTTAATCTTTAATACAATCGGAGCCGCTCGCGTTTACAATCCGAGCTGCGCTATCCGGACCACGCTATCCGAACCGTGACCGTGAGGGAGCGGAAAAGTTAATATGCGACTAAAAACTTCCGCTCCCTCACGGTCACGGTTCGGATTGTGCGGTCCGTTAGCACTGTGATCAGTTGTGTTACTTTGCAAGAGCTGCTTTTGCAAGCTCAGCAACTGCTGCAAAACCATGCTTATCATGTACGGCCATATCGGCTAATACTTTTCGATCTAGCTCTATTTCAGCCTTCTTTAAACCATCAATTAATCGGCTATAAGAAAGACCGCATTCACGAGCTTGTGCATTGATACGAGTGATCCACAAAGCACGGAATTGACGCTTCTTTTGACGACGATCACGGTAAGCATATTGACCAGCCTTAATGACTGCTTGTTTGGCCATGCGATAAGTGCGACTACGTGCACCATAATACCCTTTGGCTTGTTCTAAAACTTTCTTGTGACGCGCTTTTGCTGTCACTCCACGTTTAACTCTTGGCATAATTCATCTCCCCCTTAACCACCGTTCAACATGCGCGTTGCTAGACGCGCATCACATTGTTTTAATGTGCCAGAAGCAACGCGTAATTGGCGTTTTTGCTTAGGCGACTTTTTAGTGAGGATATGATTTCTATAGGCACCACGGCGTTTTATCGCGCCACTGGCGGTTTTGCGAAAGCGCTTATGAGCTCCGCGATGTGATTTTAACTTAGGCATAACAAATGTACTCCGCATTAAACAAAATAACTCTAGTGGTCACTTCAATGAAAGTGCCCCTCATTACGGCGTGTCATCAATTAGTATTTTC
>DAHWEW010000164.1:0-4987 GCA_027326225.1 Legionellaceae bacterium | reverse complement strand
ATGTGAAGGTGAATGAACCCTATTTTTCACAGCTCAAAATAGGTACTCAGCAGATCAGGCACTCTTTGACCCCCACCGAATATACCACCATATTATTAAAATTAAGACAATTAGGATGGACAAAATTAAGTTTCCCATTTACTACTATCAAATCTTTTGGTAAGCATAAAATCTCAGTGCACTGCCAAGCGCCTGAAACATTAGAAGAAGATCAATACGATGCTTGGCTAAAACTGCTGCTAGAATGTTATGTTTCGCCTATTGAATATGAATACTTACCTTTATCAAAAAAATATCCTTCTAAAAAGCGAGTGATGACGTTTACGATCAAAACCGAATGTTTAAATCGGGTTGCTTATCAAGGACCAGAATTACCGACTGTTATAGGATTAGGAGACGTTCAGTCAGATGCATATTATCCCATGGGAAATGGTATTTATAATGGGTTAATCCGAATTGAGCTCGCTTTAAACGCAATGACCATTCAAGATGGCAAATTGATTGACTTTAAAATAGATGATTATCAAGACGCTATTCAAATGCATCTCGATGAACATCAATTGAAGATTGCTTCTGAAGCCAAAAATATGGAAAAAATGTTGATGGAATCGCATGAAACGTCGCTTTATCGTCTTCGTTTTGCCTATCCTGCCCTCATGGGCAAAGAGCAATTGGCAGTCAAAGAGATTTTATATACACATAGGCAGAGTACCGTCTCTTATTTGAAGCCAAGGGCTATAAAAGGCACATCAATAGCAAATGACTCATTATATTCTCCCTTGTCAGTAGGTTCTGTCTCTCTTCTAGAACATAAGACGCAGAGTTTTAGACCTAATACTTTCTGGCAAAAGCCTCGCCGTAAAAAAGAAGAGTCTACGGCCGGTTCATTATCTGAACTCAAGCTTAATGCTTAAATTTAGATTAAACTGTTGGGTCACCAATTTTTACCATCTCTAGACCAAAGGTTGTGGAAATGATGAACCGGTCCGTGGCCGTGGCCTACCGAAATCAATTGGCTGGCAGAGATGGCGTTATATAAATACTCTTTCGCCATTCGACATGACTCAACCAGCGATATGCCTTTGGCAAGGTTTGCTGCAATCGCTGCTGATAATGTACAACCTGTACCGTGCGTATTTTTGCTGTTGATCCGAGGGCTTTTTAACCATATTTCTTGATGAGGTTGATTGAACATCAATAAGTCATCAGAAGAGTCTCCTGGCTGATGCCCCCCTTTTAGCAAAATGGCTTCTGCCCCCAGCTGAAGCAGTTTTTCGGCAATCATTGGGTCGTCATTGGGAAGTTGAGTTAATGCACTGGCTTCAGGTCGATTGGGTGTCAAAAGGGTGACTATGGGACACAGTTTTTTTAAAGCGTCTATTGCATCTGGCATTAATAAATGATCCCCACTTTTAGCCACCATGACAGGATCAAGCACGATGGGTATGCCCGTTGCATGTTTGGTTAAGAAATGTCTGACCAGTTCTATGATGTCTCTTTTGAATAACATGCCAATTTTGATGCTATCGGGCTTAATATCATCAAATATGGCACTTAGTTGAGCCTCGATGGCTGCCAATGGTAGTTCATAACAGTGACGCACACCTTGGGTATTTTGGATGGGTAATGCGGTAAGAACAGTCATGCCATAGCATTCTAAGGCAGAAAATGTTTTGAGATCCGCTTGAAGGCCTGCTCCTCCAGAACCATCAAATCCCGCTATAGACAAGCATTTATAAGGCATCAATCAAGCTCCTCATAGCGCTAAAATCAGCAGCATACAATTCATCAATAAATAAGGTACGAAATGAGCCTGGTTTATCGCATTTGAGAGCCGTGAGTTGACCGCATAACCCAAAATAAAGAGTAGCCAATCGTGCAGCATCAAAGGAATAGGGAACAAGGGCTCGAAATGCTGCAATAACTGCTGTCATTGCACAACCCATCCCAGTCACCAAGGGCATCATCGATGATCCAAATGAGAGAAGCGCTTCTTGCCTACCATTGCTGATAAAATCTTCCTTTCCACTTACCACAACAGTGCATTGATGATTGTTTGCAAGTAGCGATGCGCTTTTTGTGGCATCACTGACTTGATGTGTAGACTCTACTCCTAAGGTTTCATGGACATCCTCTAAAAGTGCTATGATTTCACTCGCATTCCCTCTGACGATATCCACATCTTTCAACAGGTCTCGGGATGCTTGTGTACGAATATGAGTGGCGCCAGCACCAACAGGATCGAGAATCATCGGTTTGTGGTTCTGATGAGCGAGTTTAGCCACTTGTTTGATGCGTGTGAGGAATAAATCGTCCAGTGTGCCAATATTCAGATTGATGGCATGACAAATATGGACCAATTCATCCAGCTCACGATAGTCTTCAGTCATGATGGGAGCGGCTCCAAGGCTCAACAAACAATTGGCCATAAAATCCATCGTCACATGATTGGTGAGGCATAATACCAAAGGTTTTTTCTGACGGAGGTTTGATAAAGCAGTCTCTAGCTCATGAATCATCATGCATCCTTTGTTTAATTATTTGACAAAATTGGTGGACCATTTGCGTGGGGGTGGGGGTCTGATGCAATGCACCAATAATGGCAATACCATCAGCACCAGCTTCGAGAACCTCACTTGCATTATGCAGATCAATGCCTCCAATCCCAATGATAGGATGTTTCGAGTGAGGGGCAAGTTGCTGCAACCCTTCAATACCCCAAATGGTGGTGATATTTTTCTTGCTCTCTGATGGAAAAATAGCTCCAACGCCAACATAATCAATAGGAAGACGATTTGCCACCATGACATCTTTTTCAAAATCGATGGATACGCCAATGATAGCTTCTGGCCCCAACCGTTCTCGAGCGCGGATGGGATCTCCATCTGATTGTCCCAAATGCACCCCGGAGGCATTGAGCTTTAAAGCCAACTCTACATCATCATTGATAATGAGTGGGATGTGGAGTGGATCAAGAATCATTTTTAGTTGTTGGCCAAACATCAATAATGATGCTTGATCTTGACCTTTTTCCCTCATCTGTACGGAGGTGATACCAGATACAGCACAACAAGTGATGAATTGAAGATAATCATCCAACGGCCTAGACTGTCTGTTGGTGACCAGCATGAGGTGATGAAATGAGGTCTTTTTTTGCATCAATTAAACCAGTTCTTCTTGAGAGATGAAGCGTTCATGCTTTGTAAGTTCATTCAGCAGTGACTCTGGATCAGCGCTTACTGACGGTATTTTGGCATGATGAGCCGAAATCAATCCTCTTTTAACGCAGCTGTTAATGAATGTGAACAATTCATCAAAATAACCTTCTACATTTAAAAAGCCTATCGGTTTATTCAATAGGCCTATTTTAATGGTATTCCATACTTCAAAGGTTTCTTCTAAGGTACCAATTCCGCCAGGCATGATGATAAAACCATCCCCTTTTTGTTCCATCAGTTGTTTTCTTTCTTGCATGGTTTCAGTGATGATCAATTGATCAAGATGAGAGAATGGTTTTTCTTGCTGAATCAGGTGTTTTGGGATGATACCAGTGACTTGTCCGCCATGGGCCATGGCGGTTTGTGCTAGAATTCCCATCAGTCCTTGACTGCCCCCACCATATATCAAGCGGTAACCGCTAACGGCAATCAATCGTCCTAACACTTGGGCTTCTCGCTTCAAAGAATCATTGTGACCTTTTTTTGCACCAAGATAGACTGTGATCGACTTCATATTGTAAACCATGAAAAAATAATGTGGGCATAGGATAATTCATTGTGGGTAAAAAATCTTCCATTTTTTGGGGTTTCATGATTCCTTGCTATCGTTAGTTCATATAAAATGAAGCGCTATTTATTGTAAAGGGGAGATGAAGTGAAGAAAGAAGAATTATTACAGCGCATTCAGGAAGAGGAACAAAAGTTAGAAACGCTCAACGCTCAAAAAGCAGAGATTCTGACCAAATTTGCAAGTATTCATCTCCTCGAGCCTGTTGTTGAGGAGAGAATCAATCAAGGACTTCACCCAACGGTCGATCTCATTACAGGACAACCCTTAACCAAAGAAAACATCAGAAAGCGTATTGAGGGATTAGCAGAGGAACTCATCGCTGATCAATCCATGCAATATCCTGTACTTGTGAGCGTTTTAAATGGAGCACTTCCTTTTGCACAAGCACTCCATGCCTGTCTCATCGACAAAAAATATCAGTTTCAATCTGATGCTTTGCAAGCTGGAAGTTATGTAGGCGTAAACTCAGGTACGTTAAAAATCAATGAGATGCTTAAGGTCATTGTGGTGGGTCGGAATGTGCTTCTCATCGATGATGTTGATGATACTGGAAAGACAGCAGAAGGCATTATCAATTTTCTGAAAAAATTAGGAGCAGCTTCAGTCAAATTGATGGTGTTGGTTGATAAAAAACAAGAAAGGGTAAAAGGCGTTGGTGCGCATCCTGATTATGCTGGTTTCACGGTTTCAAAAGATGCCTTCATCATTGGCTGGGGCATGGATTACGATGGACTGTGTCGAAATTTTGATGACTTCATTGGTGGGGTATCTGTAGATACTTTGCCACAAGGTCAAGAAAAAGAATTATTAGAATCAAAGAATCAATTGAACAAAGACTATCAAATATGTGTGGCAGCAATCAGCCATGTGGAAAGTGAGCTTCTGCAACTTCGTGCTCAACTTCATCAGATGTTATCCGCAGCTGACGCTGTGTCTCCTGGTCATAGCCGAGATGCTCTTTTTGGTGACTCTAGGCCTCCTTTATCTGGAAGGGTGCAACCTGATACAGCGCCAGATAGAGTATTAGTTTCACAATAACTTTAAATCTCTATACCGGATCATTCTCCAAAAGATTTACGTCATCCCGAACAACGTGAGGGATCTCTTGAACTGTTGGAGATGTCTTGCAAAGCTCGGCATGACAATTTAACCGAACCGTGACCGTCAGGGAGCGGAAATCTTTAGTCCTATGTTAACA
>DAHWEW010000163.1:0-5075 GCA_027326225.1 Legionellaceae bacterium | reverse complement strand
TATGAAATTTTAGAAAATGTTCGTGGTCCTCAGCTTTTGGTCAGTCGTGTACGTAAAGAAATGTTAATCGAGTTGTTTCGCATTGAAGTCCCAGAAATTGGCGAAAATGTCATTGAAATAAAGGCCGCGGCTCGGGAGCCTGGAAATCGTGCAAAAATCGCAGTGAAAACAAACGATGGACGTATTGATCCCGTTGGCGCATGCGTTGGAATGCGAGGTGCTAGGGTACAGGCTGTATCGAGCGAATTGGGAGGAGAGCGTGTTGATATCATTCTTTGGGATGATAATCCGGCACAGTTGGTTATCAATGCCATGGCTCCAGCAGATATTTCGTCGATTGTTGTGGATGAAGATACTCATACTATGGATTTAGCGGTACATAAAGATCAACTTTCTCAAGCCATTGGACGTAATGGTCAAAATGTAAGACTTGCAAGTCAATTGACGGGTTGGACGTTAAATGTCATGACGACGGAAGATTTTGAAGATAAAAGTCAAGAAGAGTCTACGAAAGTCCTTGCAACCTTTACGGACGCTTTGCAAGTTGATGAAGAAATAGCAATGTTGTTAATTGCTAATGGATTCTCTTCCTTAGAAGAAATTGCTTACGTACCCAAAGAAGAGTTACTTGCTATTAAAGAGTTTGATGAGGAAATCGTTGAAGAACTGCGTAACCGTGCCAATGATACACTCTTGACTCAGGCGTTGACCTTGGGACATAACATGGATCTATCATCGCATGAAAGTCTATTATCAATGGATGGCATGACAGAAGAGTTAGCTGAACAGTTAGCAGCCATAGGTATTAGGACAATGGATGAACTGGCTGAACAATCAGTAGATGAACTATTGGTGATTAATGGGATGAGCGAAAAGAAAGCAGGCGAACTCATCATGAAAGCGCGTGAACCTTGGTTTCAATCAGAAAATGAATGATTAAACTTAGAAAGTGCAGTAGGACTTTGTAGTAGAGATCAACTGCATTTTATAGGTTAATATAAGGGCTGTTTAGGGGATTAAATTATGGCGGATGTGACGGTTAAACAATTGGCTCAGGTCGTTGGTATCCCTGTTGAGCGTTTATTAAACCAGTTGCAGGATGCGGGTTTATCTATCAGTGACGAAATGCAAATTGTCAATGAAGAACAAAAGCGAATTTTGTTGAATCACTTAAAAGGTGGTGGTCAAAAAGCGATAAGCCCGACGCCTGAGAGGATAACACTCAGACGCAAAAGCGTGTCACAAATGACTGTAGGACATGATACACATAGTGGCAAAACCGTAAACATCGAAGTTCGTAAAAAAAGAACCTATGTAAAGCGTAGCTTATTAGTCGAGCCCCCAGAAGAACCAGAAGTTGAAGAGCCAGAAGTAGAATTGACTCCGCCATCTCCGACTGAAGAAGCTTCAGAAATAGCAGAGGATTCTTCTCTTTCGCCAGAAACAGAAGAAACGGTTCATGAAGGTGATGAAGTGTCAGAGGAAGTCAGTGAAGAACATCCTCAAAACGAAGAAGAGATCACGCCTACTCCTGAAGTGGTTGCGAGCCAAGAATTGCCTCCTGTGGTCGCTGAAGAAAATAAGGCCGACAAAGGAAATAAGAAAAAAAGCGCCTTTACTCAGAAAGAAGAGCCTGAGGGTGGAAAATCAGAGTTTAAGAAAGGCAAGAAGAAATCAAAATATCAACCTTCACTGCTTGAAGACAACGAAAATGATTTGATGTTTCCTAAGCGAAATAAAGCCAAACGTCGCAAGTCTAATGAAAAATCAGAAAAATATCGTGAGGCAGAAGTGGCATTGACGCATGGATTTGCCATGCCTACTGCACCGGTGGTTCGAGAAGTGCTCATTCCTGAAACAATCACTGTGGC
The DNA here is from genome assembly GCA_027326225.1 of Legionellaceae bacterium. Taxonomy (GTDB): domain Bacteria; phylum Pseudomonadota; class Gammaproteobacteria; order Legionellales; family Legionellaceae; genus DAHWEW01. The sequence continues at coordinate 3,204 of DAHWEW010000163.1, read as the reverse complement.
AGAACTTGCAAAGCGTATGTCAGTAAAGGCTGCAGAAGTGATCAAAATCATGATGGGGCTTGGTGCTATGGCCACGATCAACCAAGTGATTGATCAAGAAACAGCTATCATTGTTGTTGAAGAAATGGGACATGTTGCTCGCGTTCTTAAAGAAGATGCGATTGAACAAGACCTAGGTGATACGTTGACGATAGGTAGTCATCGGGAATCCCGTGCGCCTGTTGTGACCATCATGGGTCATGTTGATCATGGAAAAACCTCTTTGCTGGATTATATTCGTCGGACCAAGGTTGCGGCAGGTGAAGCGGGTGGAATTACGCAACATATTGGTGCTTATCATGTTAGTACATCCAAAGGCGATATTACCTTTTTAGACACCCCAGGCCATGCTGCTTTTACCGCAATGCGAGCTCGAGGTGCGCAAGTGACTGATATTGTGATCTTGATCGTTGCAGCAGATGATGGCGTTAAACCGCAAACGGTAGAAGCGATTCAGCATGCAAAAGCGGCTAAAGTCCCCATTATTGTAGCCATTAATAAAATGGATAAGCCAGGTGCTGATCCCGATCGCGTCATGAATGAGCTCACTGGATATGAAGTGGTTCCTGAGCCTTGGGGTGGTGATACCATGTTTGTGAACATTTCGGCAAAATCAGGCCAAGGTGTTGATGAATTATTGGATTCAATATTGTTGCAGGCTGAAGTATTGGAGTTAACGGCTCATACTGATGGAGCAGCCAAAGGTGTGGTGATTGAATCAAGACTAGATAAAGGCCGAGGTCCTGTTGCAACCGTGTTGGTTCAAAATGGTACTTTGCATAAAGGAGACATCCTATTAGCTGGGTTGCAATATGGTCGGATCAGAGCATTGGTCAGTGATAATGGCACGCTTGTTGAGAGCGCAGGACCTTCTATGCCTGTTGAAGTATTAGGGTTATCAGCCATTCCTCATGCCGGAGATGAAGCCATTGTTGTTCCTGATGAAAAGAGAGCAAGAGAAGTAGCCTTATTTCGTCAAGGTAAATTCCGTGATGTAAAACTTGCCAGACGACAAAAAGCATCTCTAGAGGGCATTTTTGAAAATATGACTGCCCAGGAAATGAAAGTATTAAATGTTGTTCTGAAAGCAGATATGCAAGGATCTGTCGAAGCCATCGCTGATGCTTTGGTGAAACTATCTAATGAAGAAGTGAAAGTTGAAGTCATCGCTTCTGGTGTTGGTGGAATTACTGAATCTGATGTTCATTTGGCAATTGCATCAAATGCGCTATTGATTGGTTTTAACGTTCGTGCTGATGGGGGTGCTAAACGGCTTGTTGAACAAGAATCGGTGCCCATGAATTATTATAGTGTGATCTATGACATTGTTGATCAAGTCAAGGCCGCATTAACGGGCATGCTTTCTCCTCAATTCAAAGAAGAAATCATTGGAATTGCCGAAGTGCGAGATGTGTTCCGTTCACCAAAATTAGGCGCGATTGCCGGCTGTATGGTGGTCGAAGGGGTTATCAAGCGAAATAATCCAATTCGTGTGTTACGCGACAATGTGGTCATTTATGAAGGAACCTTAGAGTCGCTGAGGCGCTTTAAGGACGACGTCGTTGAAGTGAAGCAAGGATTTGAGTGTGGTATTGGTGTCAAGAACTACAATGACGTCAAGACAGGTGATTTAATCGAGGTCTTTGAAACCATCGAAATTAAGCGTGATTAACGACAATGAATCTTCATTTTAAACGAACGGATCGTATCGGCGAGATGATACAGCGAAAGCTTGCTCAAATTATCCAGCAGGAAATCAAAGATCCATTGCCAAATCGGATGATTACCATATCTGGTGTGAAAGTGGCTAGAGATTTGGCTCATGCCAAAGTATATTTTACGGTATTTAACGCCTCTCCTGTTGAAACGGCTTCTTTTTTAAATTCGGCAGCTGGATTCCTACGTACGGCAATAGCTAAATCAATCACTTTACGAACAGCACCACAATTGCATTTTATCTACGATGAGTCGATCGAATATGGCAAAAGTCTCAGTCGCTTAATCGATGAAGCAAATGACATAGAGGATAATGAAGAAAACAGCTAGTTCTTTACATGTTGATGGTATTTTGCTGGTCGATAAACCGTATGGTGCCACTTCTAATGACGTCTTACAGCAGGTAAAGCGACTTTTTGGTGCCAAAAAAGCAGGGCATTCGGGGACCCTTGATCCCATGGCCACCGGCATGTTGCTTATCTGTTTCGGAGAGGCAACCAAGTTTTGTCAATATCTGTTAGAGAGTGACAAATGTTATGAGGTGACGGGTTTACTGGGTGTTCAAACCGATACCGGCGATGCATTGGGTGAGGTGATTGCCAAAAATGATTTCTTCACCGTATCAGAGAATGATTTGCACGCTGCTTTGGCAGAGTTCATAGGGCCGATTCAACAGATCCCTTCTATGTTTTCGGCGCTCAAACATAAAGGCACGCCCTTATATAAATATGCGCGTAGAGGCATCGAAATTCCTCGTAAACCCAGAGACATTACTATCTACCAAATGCTATTAAATCAATTCGATGGACAACAGTTTTCATTGACGGTGACTTGTAGCAAAGGCACTTATATTCGCAACTTGGTTGAGGATATTGGTGCAAAGCTCAGAGTTGGTGCACATGTGACCCGATTGCACCGATGCTATTCAGCAGGATTCATGGGTGAACGAATGTATTCATTGGATGAATTACAATCATCGTCTCATGAAGAGCTCATGACTTTCTTATTGCCAATAGATAAGGCAGTCAGTCATTTTCCACATTTCTCTTTAAGTGCGGCTGATACGTTGGCACTTCTTCAAGGTAAGATAGTTCAGCTCCATCCTAACGCCATGACCGGTTGTGTTCGCCTCTATGAAAATGATACAAAGTTTGTAGGTTTGGGTGAAATAAATACCAATGGTCAACTCAAAGCCAAACGCTTAGTGGCAAACACCAATAGGTAGCTCTAGCTCTCCAACGACATACTGTATTGTGGCTTCGGCTTCTACTTCTTTCCAAATCTCATGGTCTATAATAAATACAGAAGAGGTGTGTTTTACATTGTCAGCTTAATACATTGGAGAGCATAAAATGAAAGGTAAAGTGAATGATCAGGGCAAAAACATGTGTGACTACAAATGAAGCAGTGATTATTTAATTGAAAAAATAATTCAAATTTCTCTTGACA
>DAHWEW010000162.1:0-5127 GCA_027326225.1 Legionellaceae bacterium | reverse complement strand
ACGATCGAATGTGTTGAGATAAGCCATTTAGAAGCAGCACGTGCACAACTGGCGGAATTTGAGCATAACAATCCTGAAAATAGTGACCTAAAATGTCCTGAAATGTTTGAAATGGAGGAGCCAATTAGACGTTTGTTAGAGGAACTCTCCCAGTTAAGAGCACAAAAAATGGCTGGTCCCAAACAATCTTTCTTAGGAAAATTAACTTCGAATAGTGCGAAAGTTCAGCAGAAATTTGATGAGGAGATGGATAGGAAAATAACTCTATTGAATGTCAAAATAAGAACTGAAGTGCAACAATCACTAGAAAGAAAAGTCTCACAAGCAAGCAAAAAATTATCGACTGTTATTCAAACAGCAGTAGCCAAGGTAAAGAAGTCCTGCTCAGAAAGAGAAAAAGAGATCGAACGACACATAGAAAAAATAAACAAAGAGTTTCAGTCACTGTTTTACAAAAAATCCACTGAATCAAGCCAACAAGAGGTTAAGGTTAAGTTTGTGCGAGAATTTGATTCACAAGAGGCGTTAGCATCTTATTTAGGATCTCTTGATTTAGCAAAACGTCTTTCAGAACAACCTGTTGTTCCTTCACCTGTGCATGGTGAAGCTTTGCGAGAAAAAATGAACCAATTGAGGGAAGAAGATGGGGGGGAACCGAGTCCTACTCACGTGTCTGAGCCTTAACTTTTCCGCTTCCTCACGGTCGCGGTTCGGACATGTTTTATATAAAACGCTATATTTTTCATCTATACTCATCATATAGCACCTTTAAAAAGTAATTGATATGAATGAAATGGATATTTTAGATCTTTTTTATGATGAACTCAGAGCTGAAGGGCAAACTCGTGAAACATTGTTTATTAGTCTTGATGAGTCAGCACTTACAAAATTAAATAAAAAACTCAGTGTCGATGTTCCAATAGAAGTGCTTCATAAACTGGCTGATATTTGTATCGCCAATGAATGGTTAGAGCGCACAACAATTGACCCAGGCTACAATTATCTATCATTGACTGAAGCCGGATTAAAACTTGCTGTTCACTACCAATACACAAGAAGGCAGAAGATTAAGAAAAGTTAAAGAAAGTATATACATCCCATGTTAGAGTGCTAATGCATCCGCAGGAGCAATATATTCGTATCCTAAATCTCTGGCTACCGCCTCATAGGTGATCATCCCATGATGCACGTTCAAACCATTTAACAAATGAGGATCACTCAGTAAAGCAAGTTTCACACCTTTTGTTACCAAACTAATCACAAAAGGCAACGTTGCATTATTTAAACCAAATGTTGAGGTTCTTGGCACAGCCCCTGGCATGTTGGTCACACAATAATGAATCACCCCTTCTTCAACATAAGTGGGATCTTGATGTGTTGTTGGGCGACTGGTTTCAAAACATCCTCCCTGATCAATGGCTACATCAACCACAACAGATCCTGGGCGCATGGATTGCAACATCTTGCGCGTTACCAATACTGGAGCCACATTTCCTGGCACAAGTACTGCCCCAATCACCAAATCTGCATTGGCAACATATTTTTCAATCGCATGAACTGTGGCATAAATGGTGCATAACTTTGATCCGTATTGAAAATCAAGCTCTCTTAAACGGGATAAGGATTTATCAATAACGGTCACTCTCGCTTCCATTCCCATAGCCATTCGTGCTGCATTCGTCCCAACCACGCCACCACCAATCACAACCACATTAGCAGGCGCCACTCCTGGTATTCCCCCTAACAACATCCCTCTGCCACCTTGCGCTATTTCAAGGCAATGAGCCCCTGCTTGTATGGACATTCGTCCAGCGACTTGTGATGCCGGTGTTAAAAGAGGTAATCCTCCTCCATTTTGTGTCACAGTTTCATAAGCAATGGCCGTGACTCCTGACTCTTTTAGTAGCCTCGTTTGATTGGGATCAGGGGCTAGATGCAAATATCCAAACAATGTTTGCCCCTGGCGAAGACGTCGGCATTCAATGGGTTGTGGCTCTTTGACCTTCACTATCAATTCAGCACGGGAGTAAATCTCATCTGGGCTCTCAACAATTTCGGCTCCAGCGGCTAAATATTGCTCATCACTGATCCCTATCCCCAAGCCTGCGTTTTTTTCAACGATAACGCTCGCGCCTGCATGGATAACTTCGTTAACACTCCCCGGAGTGAGACCAACTCTATATTCTTGTGGTTTGATTTCTTTTGGAACACCAACTAACATGTGAATGACTCCTTTTTGGTAACCATTTCCTATGATCCTAGAAAAAATAATAGAGTCTTACCCCCAACTTACTTTTTCTTTAATTCACTAATCAATTCAGGGACCACTGTGAATAAATCACCCACAATTCCATAATTTGCAATTTGAAATATGGGAGCATCTTCATCTTTATTAATCGCAACGATGATTTTTGAGTCTTTCATCCCAGCCAAATGTTGTATTGCCCCAGAAATCCCTATAGCTATATATAGATCTGGAGCGACTACTTTTCCAGTTTGTCCAACCTGATAATCATTGGGTACAAACCCTGCATCTACAGCCGCACGCGAAGCACCAACCGCAGCCCCTAATGTATCAGCTAGCTCTTCTATCAATTTAAATTTTTCTTTATCTTGTAATCCTCGACCACCAGATACAATAATCTTGGCATTACTAAGCTCAGGCCTTGAAGACTGGCTCAGCTGATGTTCAATGAACTCTATATTTTTTGGCGTAAATACCTTATCAATGCGCTCAATAGGACAAGGAGAACTCGCGTTCAAAACGGCATCAAAAGCCGTGGTTCTGATGGAAAGAACTTTAATAGGATCTAAAACTTTCACTGTCTCAATCGCATTTCCTGCATAAACAGGATGCAAAAAAGTAGTTGAGTCAATCACGCCTATCACATCTGACACCTGCGCCACATCAAGGCACGCAGCAATCCTTGGCAATATATTTTTTCCAAAAGTACTCGCTCCAGCCATGATGGTTGAAAATGATGAAGCCATGCTGACGACCAAGGGACATATAGATTCGGCGAGTGGGTGAGCATAACAGGCATGGTCCACCAGACACACGGCATTGACACCTTGCAGTTCAGATGCTTCGATAGCCACTGATTCACACTGGTATCCTACGACCAGTAACACAATGTGATCATCTATCAATTGTGCAGCAGTAAGTACCTGCCGAATGCTTGGTTCTATCTTCTGGTGATTGTGTTCGACGATGATTAAAGTGCTCATGAAAGCTCCTTAATGAGAAAGTTAAAGCACTTTGGCTTCATGTATTAATTTTTCTACCAAAGCTTTGGCAGAGTCTACCTTAACGCCTCCACTACGAACTGTTGGCGGAGTGACACTAAGCACTTCTGTATGACGCTTCAGAGATAGGCCTAAAGTTGCAATATCAATCACATTCATTGGTTTTCCCTTTGCTTTCATGATATTAGGTAAACTAGCATACCGAGGTTCGTTCAAACGAAGATCCGTACTGACCACGGCAGGTAAAGTGAGATTGAGTGTTTCAAGTCCTCCATCAATTTCACGAGTGACTTGAATGTGACCCTCTAAACAGGTCAATTTTGATGCGTAAGTAGCTTGAGGCCAATCTAATAATCCAGCAAGCATTTGCGGAGCCTGGTTACTATCAGCATCTATAGATTGTTTACCCATTAATACCAGTTGAGGTTGCTCATCGATGACTATTTTTTGTAAAATTTTCGCAATATTAAGACTACAATAGACCTCATCGGTGCACACTAAAATAGCTCTGTCAGCCCCTAAGGCCATGGCATGGCGTAATGTTTCTTGGCTCGCGAGAGTCCCGATGGAAACCACAACCACTTCCTGGGCCGCCCCACTTTCTTTCAGTCGTAAAGCCTCTTCAACTGCAATCTCATCAAAGGGATTCATCGACATTTTTACATTTTGTGTTTCAACCCCTTGATGGTCAGGTCTTAACCGCACTTTGACATAGGGATCTATCACTCGCTTCACTGCAACTAGTATTTTCATAGCTCGATCCTTTTTGCAAATACTCACCAAACGCTTTACCTATTTCGACATGCCGCAATCCAAATTCTACCGTTGCCTGAAGATATCCCAGTTTTGAGCCACAATCATAACGCTTCCCTCGGAAACGATATGCATTGACTCTTTCTTCTTTCAGGAGTTGTTTTATCCCATCTGTGAGTTGATATTCACCGCGTGAATCAATGGTGGTTTTCTTTAGACTAGAAAAGATAGTGGGAGAAAAAATATATCGACCTACCGCCGCAAGATTAGATGGCGCCTCATCACTGGACGGTTTCTCAACAATGGTTTTCACAGGTGAATAGTCCAGGTTTGAACCATCTACTCCAACCACACCATATTGGCTCACATGTTGCCACGGAACTGGTTGCACCGCTAAAACGGAAAGGCCATCTTGTTTGAATTGTGAAGCCATAGAACTCAAACAAGAAAATTGCGAGTCATCAATCAAATCATCAGCCAACAACACAGCAAAAGGCTCATTTCCAACCACATGTTCGGCGCACAGTATTGCATGACCAAGGCCTAAAGGTTGATTTTGTCTGACATAGGTAAATTGAATGTTTGATGGCGAAATATTTCTTACCAATGCCAATAATTGTTCTTTGCCTTGTGCTTGCAAACGTGTCTCAAGCTCAAAATGATTATCAAAATGGTCTTCAATGGCTCTTTTACTGGAGCTTGTAATGAAAATCATATGCGACATGCCGGCTCGTACCGCTTCTTCAACCGCATATTGAATCAAAGGTTTGTCAACTATAGGGAGCATTTCTTTCGGATTTGCCTTAGTCACCGGTAAAAACCGTGACCCTAATCCCGCGACTGGAAAAACTGCCTTCTTGACTTGCATACTTAGAGTACCTTCTCGCTACTTAACTCGTGATTGATGACAGGACGCCCTACTGAATAATAGGTGAATTGCGCTTTTTTTACATCACTTAATTCAAAACAATTACGTCCATCAATGACAGGGGCACCGGACAAAGCCTGTTGTAAAGCAGACAATGAATACGCTTTAAATACCGGCCATTCAGTTGCAATCACTAATGCATCAATAGGACCATCGAGCACATCTGTTGCTGAAGTACACCAAGTGATCCCTTCATGGTA
>DAHWEW010000161.1:0-5187 GCA_027326225.1 Legionellaceae bacterium | reverse complement strand
CCTGCTGGAAGTGTCAAGCTGTCATATTCTCGTTGTGGATAAATTTCCGTTCCCCATACCGCCACGGCTTTATATGATTTTCCCTTGGCTTCAAGAATTTCATTGGCGATTTTTTCTATTTTTTCCCCAGTTTCTGTCATAGAAGCTTTGGCTTTATATGTTGGAGCGGCTGTAGATTGATGTTTGCTCTTGCTCTTGAATTGACTAGAGTTTTCTTCACTTTCGGATCCGGATTCAGAGGAGAGCTCTTGAGAAAACTCAGGCTCCGATAATGCGTTATCAGTCACGTCAGGAGATGTCAAACTTAAATCGTCTTCAGAAAATTCAGTTACATAGTCCAAAAACTTTGGTTTTACCTTTGCTCTATTACTTCTTCTTGGGAGTGTTGCTGGTATTGATTCTGTGACTATGGATGAGCCCACTACAGGAGGTAAATATTTAGTGGTAGAAAGGGCAGTTTCGTCATCATCTATCATCTCTGATGTTTTATCAGAACCCCTATCTTGGGTGGATGTGTGTAGGGCTGAAACCCAGGGTTCACTTCTCGCCAGGGCAGTACTTGCTTCATCAATTGTTTTGTCTGACTCAGTCTCTATGAGAGTTCTACGTTTAGCTACTTTTCTGGGCATTGAAAACCAATCAGTTTTTGAGAAAAATCAGGAAGTATAATTCATTTATATTAAGAAAATATTAAGACATGTTGATAATGACTCCACCATCTTACTCAACTAGGCAACAAAGTTTCTACAGTTGGAGAACAGGGGGTAGTTGATTCGTGTTTCAAAATACCTAAAGACTTCTGAGTCTGAAACCATAAGAGGATGCATGCCACTAGATAACCGCTCATAAACCCTATTCGCAAACCAATCGGGCCTTGATGCCACACAAACCCCACCAGATAGCTGACTGGGGTTGAGATAAGCCAGAGCGAAAAGATCCCAATACGCATAGGAGCTTTAGATTGATGCATGCCGCGTAAAGCACCAGAAAGAAGGATCCGTATGCCATCAATGATAAGATAAATAACAGAAAGCGTAAAAAAGATCTTGGCTAAATCGTGAAAAGAGGGATCAATCCATTGATGACCCATATAGATTGAAATCAAGAGATCAGGGAAACCACAGAATAATACTGCAGATACCAAGCAGTATAGGCTTAATATAAAGACAGCAGCGGTTAAATACTTAGAGATATGATGCAACTCTTTTTTACCATAAGCTTCACTAATGAGTATTGCTTGGGCTTGATTTAACCCAAGAATCAACATCAACATGATCATAAAATATTGGCTCACCAACTGATTGGCAGCTAATGGCGTTGTCCCAAAATAGCCCAGTAACCAGGTGGCAGCAGTGATGGCTGCTATTTCGCCACCAAATTGTACACCCATAGGCAACCCTAAAGCTAAAATGGCCTTACAGGTGGACCATTTAAACCAAGAGTGTCCCGTGAAAAGAGGATATTGATGTCTGTATCGATAAAACCATAGCATTAAACAGCAAAGAAGAGTTGATTGCACCACCAAATTGGCACAAGTCATGCCAGCGAGCCCAAGGCCAGGTAACCCAAAGTGACCCAGAATAAAGCCATAAGAAGTCAAAAGAGTGAAGGGAATACAAAGTAGGGTAATCCATAAGGTATATTGTGATTTACCAATGCCAAAAAAATACTGCATGATGACAGCAGTGAATAGCGATGGAAATACAGAGATGGCAGCAAATTGAAAGTATGGTGTACACAACTCAACCAATTGAGGATCTTGCCCGCAATATAAAAGCAAACCATCAATATTCCAAAAGACCAGGGCTTCTGGTATGGATAAAATAAGCGCTAACACAAAGCCATGTTTGATCATGATTGCCGCTTCTTGGGTCTTATTCTGATTTTGATGACTTATTAAAATACTAATAGCGTCAAAAATTGCACCAATCATGACCGTGATGGTGATAAATGTGGTCACGGCAAGAGCACTTGCTGCCAAGGGTATTTGTCCTAAACAGGCGAGCATTTTCATGGAGATGAAACTTGTGATGATGTTTAAGAGATGACTCGCACTGATAGGAATAGCGAATCGAAATAGCTTTTGGGCGATTTGGAATAGAGAGGGAACACTGGTTATATTTTTAGACATCTTTATACCTGCTTTTCTGCAATGGTTTGAAAACTCGTGGTCACCAGGCTTAAGCGATCTGCTTCAATGAATGCTTCGCCATCTTTCGTGAGTCTATCCATTAACACCTTAAAATGCTTAGGCAATAATCGCAAGCTAACCATGCAATCGATGAGTTTTCTGATGCGATTATAAAATTTGTCTGCATTTTCTATGAGGCATGCCTGGTGACCATCAATGCTTGCATCTTGACTTGCCAGGACTCTAAAGCCAACTTGCTCCAATGTATTTTTTATCTCTTCTGCAGTAGGTGAGTTGACGGCTCCAATCAAAGGTTTGATCTTTTTTAACAACTGACGATGATGCTCTATTTTAGGATCATAATCATCGAGCAATACCCAGTCTAAAAAAGATAGTCTTCCACCTGGTTTTAGCACGCGAAACATTTCAGAGAAGACGGCTTTTTTGTTTTTCGCATAAGTCAGCGCTTGAATTTGATATAAAGCATCAAAAGTAGAATCAGCAAAAGGAAGGGGATCATTTAAGCTTCCTTTAAAAAATTGGCATCTATCTTGAAGACCACGTAAATCAGCGTATTTTTTTGCGCTGTTTAATTGAACCCCATCAATATTGAGTCCATATAAGTGAGCTCCAGTTATCGATGCAAGATGTGCAGCAACTCTGCCTCTGCCACAACCAATATCCAAAACTTTATCACCGGATTTGATATTTAAATCCTGGCTCATTTTTTTTTCAAATAAGATTTGGTTTTCAAATATTCCTTTGGTCTTATCAATGACGGCAGGAATATACATTTTTTCAACTTCTCCAATGGCGCAAAGATGATTCAATACGCTGTAATAATTCACAATACGCTGTTCATCCTCGCTATCGATATTTTCTTTGTCGAATAATTCGTAAGAGCTCAAAAAATCGTTAATCTTTTCTTGGGGTAACTTATAAATGGCTAAGAAAGAACTGAAAGCTATTTTGAGCCGATACGTCGCTACTTGCGCTGCAGAAGAAATCACAAAACCTCCTGTTAATCAAATAATAAACATCCAATGCTGTTGTATTTTAACGTGTTTTCATTGCTCAAAATAGCAATTGAATAAAATTTTGCAGACAATTTAGTCTGATATGGTTTATAGTTTACGATTTGGCATAGGTGCAATTCATATGGACAGAAAAATGGTTGAACTTTGGCCCATACCTACGCTCCAATTGCTCATATGAGAATGACTCTCTTTAGCATGAATCATAAGGAAAGAAAATGAATATAGGAATGCTTATCGGTAGTTTACGTCGTGAATCATTCAATCGAAAAGTGGCAATGACACTGAAGAAACTTGCACCACAATCTGTTGATATGATAACACTAGAAATTGGTGATTTACCTTTATTTAATCAAGACTTAGAGCCCAGCCCTCCAACACCATGGGTAAATTTTCGTGAGAAATTGACGAATCTTGACGGTGTTCTTATTGTTACTCCTGAGTACAATCGCTCCATGCCTGCGGCACTTAAAAATGCATTGGATGTTGGCTCAAGACCTTATGGTAAAAATTTATGGGATGGGAAACCCTGTGCAGTTGTTAGTGCATCCGTTGGAATGACAGGTGCTTTTGGTTCTAATCATCATGTACGTCAGTCACTTGTTTTTTTAAACATGCCCTGTTTGCAACAGCCGGAAGTCTATTTAAGTTACGTGGACAAACTTTTTGACGAAAAAGGACAGCTCACTAATGAAAGTACCCTGAATTTTTTAAATCAATTTATGCAAAAATTTGTAGACTGGGTTAGCTTAAATAAATAAAAAGATAACTGGACTGCTATCAAGCAGTCCGGAACTAAACAATCCTGTTTTATCCCTCATTCATACGCTTTAAAGAGTATCATATGTTTTTTCTTCACATATAGGGCGTTATCAATCCGACAATTCTTATACATTCATGACGGTCACGTTAATGTACGTTAAAGTCTTCATTATAGACTAATTGTATTTAATATTTTCAATATGACTTTCGTGTGATAGACTAAGTCACTTTAAAATACTATTTGAAAAATATCTTGTCTAAGTTCTGAATTACGAACAGATGAGAGAAGAATGAATTGAATTGGGAGAACTGATGAGTTATCGAAGTGAAAAGGCACAAGCGATTCATACGGCCTTGTTAAGATATTTAAATACTCCAAGTGAGGAATGTTTTGTCGGATTTAAGACCGCGATTGAGTCGGCTGATGAAGCAAGCTTGAGTGAGAGGAGTATCAAAGGGCATAGCCATTTAGTGGATTTGTATCATTTGGCCAAAGAGATTTGTCCAACGGGTGTAGAGGTAGCATCAGTTGTTTCTCGATGTTTTGACGTGATGATGCAAAAAGTAGCTCAATGCCCTCAGGCAAGAAAAGCACTATTAATTATTGCAAATGACTACGGATTTACGCCATTGGATGAAGCTTTAATTTCAGGTCAACCTGCAAACATGAACGTTTATTTTGATGCGGTGTGTCAGGCGATAAAAGAAGAGGTGCTCACAGTAGCTGAATATAAGCGTTTATTAATCAATGCAAATGAGGCGGGATTTACACCATTGCATGAAGCTCTTAAATCAGGTCAGCCCGAGAACATGAGCGTTTATTTTGATGCTGTGCGCCAGGCGATAAAAGATGGGGTGCTCACAGCGGTTGAATATAAGCGCTTATTAATCAATGCAAATCAAGCGGGATTTACGCCATTGCATGAAGCTTTAATTTCAGGCCGGCTTGCAAGCATGAGCATTTATTTTGAAGCGATCCGTCAAGCGATAAAAGACAGGGTACTTACAGCGGATGAGTATAAGTACTTATTGCAAAGTCCCAATCATGCGGGCTTTACACCTCTTCATCAGGCCGCAAACAGTGGCTCTCTTGATCTGGTACGTAATTTTGTTGAAATCCTAGAAAGAGATTTAGGCGGTAAAGCTTTGTATGAATTGTTACAGCGGCGAGTCAAGGGTTACCTACCCTCTTGTCAGGTGCGTGGAGATAAACCACAAGCAACATTGATTAATCAATTTTTATCCAAAAAGCGACAATTG
>DAHWEW010000160.1:0-5193 GCA_027326225.1 Legionellaceae bacterium | reverse complement strand
AAGCCATTGATGTGGTCGATGAAGCAGGGGCTTATCAAAATCTTTTGACGCCTAGCAAACGTAAAAAAGTGATTGCTGTCAATGAAATTGAAAATGTGGTGGCAAAAATCGCAAGAATACCCCTAAAGAAAGTATCTGCCAGAGATAAGGACACGTTACGTAATCTTGAACGGGATCTAAAGCTTCTGGTTTATGGACAAGATGAAGCCATCTCTTCATTAGCTTCGGCTATCAAGTTAGCGCGCTCAGGGTTACGAGAGCCAGAAAAACCGGTGGGATGTTTCTTATTCACAGGTCCAACTGGGGTTGGTAAGACAGAAGTAACGAGACAGCTCGCAAACGTGTTAGGCATCGAGTTACTACGATTTGACATGTCTGAATATATGGAGAAACATACTGTGTCACGGCTGATTGGGGCACCTCCAGGATATGTAGGATATGACCAAGGAGGGTTACTGACAGAAGCCGTGAATAAAAATCCACATTCTGTGGTGTTGCTCGATGAAATTGAGAAAGCGCATCCAGATGTATTTAATCTTCTTTTGCAAATCATGGATCATGGTACTTTGACAGATACTAATGGTCGTCAAGCAGATTTTCGACATGTGATTTTAGTGATGACCAGTAATGCTGGGGCACAAGAAATCAGTCGTAGTTCGATTGGTTTCTCAGTCCAAGATCATAGTTATGATGGTTTGAGTGTCATCAAGCGACAATTCAGTCCAGAGTTTAGAAATAGACTAGATGCCATCATTAATTTTTCTCCATTAAGTGTGGAAACGATAGGGTTGATAGTAGATAAATTCATCATGGAGTTGGAAGAGCAATTGATTAGCAAAGGGGTCACCTTTAGAGTAGAAAAAGGAGCTCGTGAGTGGTTAATTGAACATGGGTATGAAAAAACCATGGGTGCAAGACCAATGGCCCGTTTGATTCAAGAAAACATCAAAAAACCTTTGGCTGAAGAGTTGTTGTTTGGCAAATTAGCCAATGGGGGACATGTGACTTTAAGTTTTATTGACGGCAAGCTCCACTTTGATAACCAAGATCATCGTGAAGGAGTTTGTTAAAAAGTAAGCACTGCATTGTGAAGACCTACGTCATTCCGAACAAAGCGAGGGATCTCCTGATATTTTGGAGATGTCTCGCAAGACTCGACATGACGTACCCCTTTGGAATGAGTAACAATTATACTGAAAGAGCCATTCGATTCGTTTTACACCTTCAACATAGAGTAAAAAGAGTTTCCTACATATTGATAAAGTTGCCTTGCTCTCCAGATGTATGCGATTCGCACGACAGAAAACTCAATATTTTTTTGTTAAACAGAAAGACAAAAAGGGTTTCGATATCAGCATGTTTTATATGAAAAGAGGTACGAATAGCATATTCTTCTTTAATAGGAACCATTTGAGATAAATCTGTGCGTGCTTGCTCCGTATTGATGGCTAACGATAGTTTTTTGTGTACTATGTCGTTTAAAATGGAGACATAACCTAATGAATTTAAAAAGCATCCTACAGCAATGTTGCCGACCTCTAGTAATGCTGATTGCTCCATTTCATTGAACTGAGTGGTTGTTCCAACTGTTCTATTTAAAAGTGCGTCACATAGTCTTAAAGCAGAGGATGTGGGTAAAACAATCACACTGATACCATCAATGATCCCAACCAACGAAGTCGTCATCGTGATATTGTCACTTTTTTGAGGATAAAGTCGGACTAATTCTTTTTTAACTGTGGTATTTATGATGCTGGTATCAATATGCTCAGTCGTCATGGATTTTCTCAGCAACTTCGACAAAGCTTCAGTCGCTTCAATTGCAGCGAAGCTCATTATTTCTTTATACCGGTTTTCTATTTTCATAAATTTTATCCCATCGTTCATACTAGCCGAAACAACCGATCGACCAAAATAGATTCATTTTGAAATAATTTATGTCCACATGATTATATTTTAGCACTTTCTTCCTTTTTAAAACCTGAATGACTTAGAAATAATTGTTCAACGTCCAAAACCAGTATTGTCTCACCTGAACCAAGTAAAGCCGTGCCAGAGAAAAATTTGCTCCTTTTAATGATTGCATTAAGAGGTTGAGTAATAATTTCCTCCGTAGTCATCAGGTGATCAACAATGAGTCCTAATAAGCTGCCATCTTTACGTAGCACAATCATGGATTGCCTTTCCAAATACGAAGATACTTTCAAGTTGAAGAGCTTAGATAAACGTAAGATGGGGATACTCTTGTTGTTATATATAAAGGCCTCATCATTGATGAACCCCTTTATGTCTTTTGAATGAACCATCAGTAAACGCTCAACACTATCGAGTTGGATGGCATAGGTATCATTTGCATGCTTAATTAGCAAAACAAGAATAACAGCTAAAGAAAGAGGAATTGTTAAGCTAAATTTTGTGCCTTTTCTCTCTTCTGTTGTGACTTCAATCGTCCCATTGATGGTTTCTATCTTCTTTTTAACAATACAAAGACCTAGCCCTCTTCCTGATATAGCAGTGACTTTTTTACTCGTTGAAATGGCGCTAAAGATGCTATTGATGATCTCTTCACGTGAAGCTGGAGAAGTTAGTATTTTCTTATTCATTGCTTCTTTTTTAATAGCAGGCAAATCAAGCCCTCTGCCATCATCACTTACTTCAATCAGTATCGATTCTTTTATTCTTTTGGCCGTAAGCAGAATTTTTCCTGTAGAAGGTTTATGTGCCTCTATTCTTACTTTAGGCGTTTCTAGTCCATGGTCTACTGCATTCTTGAGCAAATGCGCAAGAGATTCGCCTATTGCATCGATGAGTGAGCGATCTAACTCAGTACTCGCACCTTCTGTTTGTAGCTCTACTTCTTTTTTTTGTTGCTTAGCCAAATCTCGAATCAAACGAATAAACCGATCAAAAACAAAGCCAATAGGCACCAGGCGAATTTGCATCACATGATACTGCAATTCACTGATGGTGCGATTTACGATATCGACCGTTGATGTTAATTCAGAGGATTGAATAGACTCACTCAGTGTTTCAAGTTTCATCTTATTGATAAGTAATTCTTTCGTAAGATTCAGCAGTTTATCTAATCTTTCTACTTTAACTTCGATAGTCGATATGGACTCAATGGTAGAATGAGCAGGGATCATTGTGGCATCGCGAGACACTTTAACATCACTAGTCAACAAGGTCTTGATTTTTTGAATCAACTGCGGTGCTTCAAGTTCAGGTTGTCCCTCACTCAGATGCGTTAATGAACCTTTTAAGAAATCAATACAATTGAACAATAGATCAGTACAATCACTGAGTTGAATCAAGTCATTTCGAATAGCATCTAACAGATCTTCAATAGCATGGCTTAACTCTGCAATGTGCTGATATCGCATTGTCGCGGCAATGCTTTTTAAGGTATGAGCCATACGAAAAATATCTTGTAGATTGGTCTTTTTATTAGGAGACTTTTCCCACTGTACGAGCGTTACATTCATGCCATGGACGAGCCCATGAGCTTCACTTAAAAAAATTTCTTTGTATTTACTCATGTCATCGTTCATAGCAGATTTGACCATTTATAAACATTTAGCTACTTCTGATTTGATTTGTTCGGCATCAAATGGCTTTTGTATGTATCCCTTGACACCCAATTCTTCACATTGCTTTTTAATCGAAGCATGACCCACTGATGTAATCATAATGACGGATATATTAGGATAAGTGGTATGAATGGCTTCTAACAGATTAAGACCTTCAACTTCACTAGCGTTCATAATAATATCTAACAATACGATATCAGGTGATTCCTTTTTGAGCGAAATCAAAGCGTTTTTTTCTCCGTCAGCCTCCAGGATCGCAAGTTCCGGCAATTGGCTAGACAAAAGATCCTTTAAAACCATCCGCATAAACGTTGAATCATCTACAATAAGCACCTTTTTTTTCATTCCCTTTCCTCACACCTATTTTGGCGAAGATTTAAAAGCACTTGCTTTTTTTCTTTTATGAACTATTTGTTCTTCAGACTGCTCCAATACAGGCACCTCTGGATCTTTACCGATTTCCTGTGCATGCCCGGTTAATCGTATCAACTCTTGTTCTGACAAAACGCCAGATAAATCAAGCAAAATAATCAAACGATTGTCATAAACTACGACACCGCTTACGAATTTTTCATGAATTTTAAGAAGAATAGAAGGCTTTGTATTGATATCTGTTTTTTTCACTCTTAACACTTCTAATACTTCCTCAACCATTAAACCAAACAATCCACTGCTTTGTTGGGTGATAATGATGTGTTTGCAAACAGAGTCCCCGAGATTAGGAAGAGAAAACCGGGCTTTAACATCAATAATTGCAACAATATCGCCTCTGACATTGATGAGCCCTTGTATAAAAGAAGGTGCATCGGGAATAGGGGTTATTTTGCCAATTTTTATAATTTCCTGTACATCATCTATTGGCACGCAAAATTCTTCATTTCCTGTACGAAATACAATTAACTGCACTAATTGCTGCTCTTCCATTTGTAAAAGCGATGTTGCGGAGGCCATTTACTCACCTCCAGCCATGGACGCGTCAGTAGCGCCGAAAGCCACTTTAAATCGTTTCAAAGCTGTTTTCAATTCATCAGATAGAATAGATAAATTCTGAGCTGAGGACGTCATTTGTTGCATACCAGCCGTTTGTTGTTGAATAGAAGTAGACATCTGCTCTGCACCTACCGCTGCTTGCTCAGATGTCGTAGCGATTTCTTCTGTTGTTTTAGCAACAGCAAGTGCACCTTTTGCTTGCTCTGACGTTGCCGTTGAGATTTCTTGAGCCTTGATTGTAATTTCTTGTGTACCCGCACTGATTTGCCCCAAAATACTCAAAGCCTCATTGACAATATCGATGGATTCTGTGACTTGTTGCGTACCAGTGGTCATCCCTTCTACCACTTGCGTTGTAGACTCAAGAATCGTGTTGACCATTCCTTCAATTTGTACTGCTGCTTTTTTCGTACCTTCAGCTAGTTTTCGGATTTCATCGGCAACCACAGCAAAACCTCTACCTGCTTCTCCAGCACGGGCGGCCTCAATCGCTGCGTTTAAAGCCAATAGATTCGTTTGATCTGCAATGTCCTTGGTGGTTCCTACGATAACGCCAATTTCCTTTGCTCGTTTATCCAAGTCTTTTACCGTATCAGTATTCGACTTCACAATA
>DAHWEW010000015.1:0-13955 GCA_027326225.1 Legionellaceae bacterium | reverse complement strand
TAAAGCTGTTGCTGACTTTGTTCATGGGAATTCAACTCCTTTGATCTATCCAAGTCTTGATTTTCAACAAGAATTAATGGCTGACAATATCCAGTCTATCTACGATTTTAAAATGAGTGACGTGAAAAACCCTGATGCCAAAATCAAACGAATGGGTGATAGAAAAGATAAATTCTTAAAGCTTTTAAATACCTATGGCTCTTCTTTTTACGCTGGGGCTCGTTTTTACCGAAATAATGGCCAATGGGCGCCATTATCCATCGAAAACTACATTCAACTTCAATTTGACCTTCACACGTCATACCTTGCACTAGCACCTTTGCTCATCCCCCACATCAGTACTTTTCAAGTCACCAAGAAAGAGGCGCTCTCATTTTTCTACCAATTACAGCAAATCACTCCTGGCGTTCTCGTTCATCAAAAAGCCATCGAATATGCCATGACGTTATGGCTAGATGCTGTGAACAATACGAACTTGGACAGCCTGATATGGTCAAAGATGATGAAGCAATTGCAATCAAATCCTGAATTTCAAGACAGCCCAGATCTTGGACTTCGGATCATCAGCTATATGGAAACCAATTTTTCAAGACACTTTGGCCCTAACTATTTCACCAACAAAAGACTCGCTATTGAAAATCAAGCCTACGCATTAACCGAAGAAGAATCTTCTCAGATTAAGCTGTATCGATTTAAACCCAATCAAATACAGAATATCGAAACAATCATCGTCGCCATTAAGAGAAAGGCTTTAGAACCAAAAAGATTTACTGATCTGATCGAACGATTATCACAATTAAGATATTTACTAGCCGATGCTGATTTTAATTTGTTGTTGGAACAACTATCATCGATTGGCGAATATTTTCCAAAAACTCATGAGCCCTTAATTCAGCTGGTCAATCAACTTCTGATAAAAAGAAATATTGTCGGGTTTACGCAATTTTTTCATTATATCAAAGAGTCTAGTGAACATGATGCTTTGATAGATAAGCTTACTTTTTTCATCGAAAAATTAAAGCCTCAGATCCTTGCCTTTAAGGAAACAGGCCATCTCGTATTAGATATGATGGAACTAGAAGACTGCATGGCCTTGGTCTTGCTTCAGATACCAATGAGTGATGCAGAACAATCTGAAGAAGCGATATCATCTATGATGGAAATGATGAATGATATGGCTAAAGCCCACCCCCTTGCTAAACCCTATTTATTAACCACATTTAAAACGTATTTACAAACTCACCCTACGTTTGAAGAGATCCAAACCTTCGTCACCACTGTAAGACAGATGAGTCAGGTATTGTTTTCCCCTAATGAAATTCCAACGATTTTGCACCATTTAAACGAAGAATCACAAAACATAGCCAAAGAAAACATGCTTACTTTTTATGATCTCCTCGCTCACTATCACGAACAACCGAGAGATTTATTACACTTAAATCATCTGATAAGAAACTTAGATCCTTATCCAAAAGTCAATCACATTCAAATCATAGAAAGAGAAGAACCCTTACCCACTCCGCCCATTTCCAATACTTGTTATCTTAAAATAGTCAACAATCACTCGCTAGAATATACGATAGTGGACGGAAAAGGGCAAAGCACGCCAACTAAAAAGCTAAACAAAACTGACTGTCCTTTCTTTGACAAACTCATGCAAGCCATGCGTCCGCAACCCTTGAAGATTGATGCGCCTGAAGAAAAAGTACTGTTTGATGCCATCCAAAGGGATCGTTCAAAACACCTATTCTTCCCTTTTTCCGCGATAATAGATTACTTTGTAAAGACAGCCCCCTTGCCCATAGTCATTTCAGGTTTAGAAAAAGGACCTCATCCTTGTATTTATGTATCTTTTGATAGGAAAAACAGACAGTTAAACTATCAGGTTGCTGATAAACATGGAAATATAACTGAAAACAGCCGTTTGTCAGAGACTCTCCTTGGAATGAGCACATTAGATTTGAATCATATGGTTGATAAATTATCGCCGATGCCTCAACTTGATAATCTATTCACCCAAAAACTCTTAGCCTATTTTAATCAACTTTCTGAACAAACGATTGATTTATCTCAGAAACGTTTTATCTTAAACTATGTGAATCACCTTCTTGGTAATGAAAAATCGATAGCAGGCATAGAGGGCTTAATTCCTCTGCTGCAAAAAAATGACACTTTGTTTTCTTTGGTGATACATACGTTAAAGACCCCACCCTATCCCGATATCCCTACGCTGGAAGGCTTGATCAAATCTAACGACTTCATCAGTAGTTACAAAAACTTTTGTCTATCACCTTATGGTCAACGCGAATTACAATACACCTTTCAAGAAAATCATTACCATGCTCAGAGAAACAAGTTTATGGGTGTCTCGTTTCTTCTCTTTAGCAATGAGCTAGGAACTCGTTTGACCCATCAGTTAGCCAACAATAGAACAAAACCGATCAAGGAATTGCAAAATGAGATCAAAGCTTTACAACAGATAGCTTTGACCAGTGAACTCACACTTATCCAGAAAGAAGCGCTTTTATGCCTTGCTATTGAAATGCTTGCTAGAACAACAGGACAAAAACATCCTAACGATCCAGACCGTATCATCAGTCAAGAATTAAATACCACACAGGTGATGATAGTGTATGCGATGTTAGCTACTAACAATCGCAAACTCATCAACCAAATTGAAACTTCAGAAGGAAAATCTCGCATTGCAATGGTACTCAATGCTTGTGAAGCCATATCTGGTAAAACGGTAGACGTGATTACCAGTAGTCAAGAGCTTTCTGAACGAGACTATCTGACCTACACCCCATTTTTGACTGGCATGGGCCTTAAAACAAGTTTGATTACCATCCATACGCCCGAAACTTTATATCAAAAGAAAGGCATCAATTTTTCTGATGATAGACAACTGCTATTGTTAAGAAATCAAAGTGACATGCTAGGGAAGCCATTTGCTTATCTAGATGAAGATCCCAAAAAACGCTGTCTGACTTTGGATGAAGAAGATGTGTTCAGGCATGATAAATCAACTGAATCCTATCATTATGCCATTGTATCTCCAAAACTCAGAGGCTTTACTTGGGTTTATCCTCTTCTCGTTACCTTTATGCAAGCACAATTAAGAGATGCGCATCTTGCCAAAAAGAAGACGCTTTCCTTAGATGATTTGACCCCGTTGTTTCTCGATTATGTATCAAACACAGATTCTTCAGAGAACCATCAGGCATTGATTGATCTTCATCACTCACGACCAGAACAAATCAAAACCTGGCTAAACAGTGCCTATCTTGCTATTCGCATGCAAGAGAACCGACATTATGCAGTCACAGATGGAACATCTTCCAAAAAAGTTGCCGTGGTTAACGCACAAAATAAAATGCAATTAACTCGGAAGATATTAGTATTGGATCATGGCAGAGTAATTGAAGACAGTACCTTTGCTGAGGGATTACATCAAGCGCTTTGCGCCTTGCAAAACCAAAAAGCTAAAGATGATTTTGTCATTTTACCCGAAAATGCTGTGCTTCGTTCTTCGTTAACCAGTAGTTTCATCGCAAAATATCATGAGGGTCAAATATATGGAATCAGTGGTACCACACGAAGTGAAGGACCACGCGCTCATCCCAACATCAACTATGACAATTATGGCTACATCATCTCCCCCAGAGAAAAGCCTTCAAAACGGATAGATAAACCCGCTTGGGCGGCTAAAGATGAGGAGCAACACATTCGATTTATCAAGCAAGCTATCTTGCAAAAATTGAAAAAAGGTGACCCTATCTTGTTAATTTGTAAAGACGATAATCAGAGTAAGGTACTGTATGATGCATTGCTGGCTGATCCAATCATTGCTCACTTGCTACACAAACATCAGCGCATCCATGCGCATAGCACAAAAAAGGAAGCAAAAAATGCCATTGCCAGTATGGGCACAGCAAGTTGTCTCACCGTAACCACAGTGGGGAAAGGAGGTCGCGGCGTAGATGCAGTCACTGGTAAAAGGCGCTCCCTATTTGTGGTAGCAGCCTTTGTCCCCAGTTATGACGATGAAATTCAAATCAAAGGACGAACAGGCCGTTCTGGAGATAAAAAAGGTGAATATCGCATGATATTTAATCTAGAGGATCCCGACTGTCCCATCAAGGGCACGACTGGAAACATTGAATACGAAATCCACAAGCGACAAGGAGAAATGGCAACTGAAGCCGCCTTTCAAGAAGAAGCCAGTAAACTCTACGCTGACTTTTTGGAGGATATCACTCAGTTGTTCTTGAAGGAGTACTTAGCATTGAAGCATAAAGAACCCAAAGATCCGGGTGATGAGTTAGCCTTATTGTCATTATTAGAACGATGGAGTGATTATTTAGGAGCCATTGAAAAAGATTGGAAAAACTGCCGAGCTACTTTATTAAAAGCATTAGAAATAAATGATTCCGTGGCCTATAAGGATTCTTTTCAGGCATTTTCAGACAAATGGAGCCAACTATTCCCTACGCTTTCGTCGACGAAACCAAGCCTGAATTATCAAGAAAAATCGCAAAAAACATTTACAGCGGCCAAAGTACAGCAGCAGTTCTTTAAGCCAAAAAAAGAAACAATCAGAGTACAGCAATCCTATGACCCATCAGATGATGGGCAAGCAAGGATTTATAATGAGCCTTTTGCTCAATGGCGTGCTGTATTGCGTGGTGAAAGAAGTCTATTTGCTGATTTTCACGCATGGAGAGAGGGTCGCGGCGAACTTTTTCCGGATATCATGGCCGCTCTTCGTGGAGAACGCTCTATTTTTGCCAATTTAAGAGCCATTCTTCAACGATGGTATCAAGAAATAAAGGCATGGATTTTTTCTTCTCCGAAAAACCAAGACTTTCCCTTTGAGCCTGAGATACAACCTGGTTAGGAGCTGGACTTTGAACCTAGAAAAAGCAGTAGCCTTCTACTAGAGATGGCTACTGCTTTTTCTAGGTTGAACGAAGTTCAGTGAATCTACCATGCTGAAGAAAATAAGCCACTTCTTTGATGACAGTCCTATTTTGCATCATAAACATATGACTGACCGGTAACACGATAAAGTCTTTCATCCCATCAAGGCGTGCACTCGATACCCCAACTTTTCCATCATTATCTTCATGAAAAAAAACTCTTGAAAAAGGATTAAAACTAAAATTACCCGCAATAACTCCTATCTGGTAGGTTGTGGGTGTGGTTAACTGATTGGGCGTACTAGAGTGATGGGTTGTTAATTCTTGTCCTGCGGGACCTGCAATGAGTTTATAAAAGAAGTTATGTTGTAAGAGATCGGCAAGAGGACTTCCGTGATTTGGAGGAGCAAGCATCACAATTCGTCCAAGATGAGAAAGTTTATGATCTTTAAGATATGAACGAAGAACAATCCCACCAATAGAATGAGTTACAAAATGGATTTGACTAGGAAGGTATTGTTGACATTGACTCACCATAGTCTCCACATCCTCATCCGCCAGGGCCTTGATTGATTTTCTAGTGGTCGGATAATCTTGATTGATGACAATATAGTTTAAGTGTTTTAAATAGCTTTCCATCGTAGACATAGAAAATGTCGTTCGAGCCAGTGCATGGAGTAAAATGACACACTCTTGTGTTGCCATACACTGATTAGCATAAATAAGGCTAAGAATAAGCGATAAAATATACCTCTGTAATCGCTTGCGACCCCCCATCATCCACTCCTCCCTGAATACGTTTAATTCATTTTATAACAGTGAGAACGTCTTGCCAAAATCCTTTGAAAACGCCAAGATACCTGGAAAAGTTGTAATTTCTCAATAACCTCAGGAAACGTCATTCCGAACAGAGTGAGGGAGCTCCGAACCAGGCACAGGACTACTTCCAGGAGATCTCTCACTCTGTTCGGGATGACGGACTTTCGCGGGGTGATTGAGAAGTTACGAAAAGTCAAACATTGCCTTTACACTATCTATATCAGGATGACTGGATGAAAAACACCCCTCATAAACGTCCGCACACCACTCTGAATTATTTTCAAATCATAGCATATCTATTGAGGGTCATCTTGTGGATTGTTTTGATACTATTATGCGTATTTAGTATCAAACAACTGTTAGAAATTCCTGAAATCGCAGATGCATTAAAAAGCCCCCTCATTGCAAAACTACTGTTTATTTTAGGATTTTGTGTCATGTTTATGGCTGTTTGGATCATCATGATTAGTGTAAGGAGCAAGGTACTGCAACGTCAATTGGAAGATGAAAATCGTACCATCATCAACTCAGTTCCTGCCATGATTTGGTACAAAAACTCCGACAATCGTATCCTTCGTTGCAACCAACTTGCAGCAGAAATGAGGGGAATGACGATAGAAGCGATGGAAGGTCGATTGACGACAGAACTTTACCCCCAGGAAGCAGAAGCTTACTGGAGTGATGATCTCGAGGTCATCCAAAGCGGACATCCTAAACGCGGCATTATTGAACCCGTACAAACTGTCTATGGAAAAAAATGGATCCGTACCGATAAAATACCTTATCGCAATGAAAAAAATGAAATCATTGGAGTGATTGTATTTGCCATCGATATCACTCAACAAATGCTCACAGCAACTGAAAAAGAGAACCTGGTGAAAAAACTTCAAATGACTCTTCAGTTATTAAAAAAATCCAATGACGAGTTAGAACAATTTGCCTACAGCGTTTCTCATGACTTAAAAGCACCCTTACGAGCTATCGCCCATCTCACCGGATTCATCGAATAAGAGTTTCATGCCTCATTACCAGACAAACCCTTAACCCATTTTGAACTCATGAAAGATAGGATTAAAAGGTTAGATAGCTTAATCAACAGCATTCTAGAGTTTGCTCGCATTGGCAGCACATCAGCGCCCATTGAAACGGTAGATATTCAGTTGCTATTAACTCAAATCATCGAAAGTTTATCCCCTCCCCCTAGAGTTCACGTGATCTTCGATAGAAACATTCCAAACATCAGAGCTCACAAAATTCTTTTGATCCAAATTTTTCAAAACTTAATTAGCAATGCCATCAAATTTAATCCTAAAGATCCCGCTAATATCCACATTGGATTTGAACAAATCGAAAGTGGGGAATTGCAATTTTATGTAGCCGATAACGGGCTTGGTATTGAGCCGAATTTTCACCAAAGGATTTTTGAAATATTTCAGAAATTAGAGTCAAAAGATAAAATTGCCGGAAACGGAATTGGTCTTGCCATTGTCAAAAAAATTGTTTCATCACAAGGTGGAAGAGTGTGGGTAAATTCAACTGTCAATGAAGGCGCGACTTTTTACTTTACCTGGAGGACAGATGTCAGTTAAAAAAAAGTTGCAACACCATCCCGAGAGCTTACTCAATATCTCTTCTCTTGAGCAAGCTATTCATGAGTTAACCTTAGCTCGAGATCAACTCTCAAAAGCCGCCGATGTTGCCAAACTAGGCATATGGATTTGGACACCAGCGGATAATTCTCAATACTGGAATGATCGAATGTTCACTATTTACCAACAACCTCGCGAGCTGGCAACCCATGGGTTAAATCTGAGTCACTGGAGTTCGCGTTTGCATCCTGAGGATGCTGAGAAAACAATCGCTGCATTGATGGAGGCAGCAAAAGGTCACGGAACTTACAATCCTGTTTTTCGTATCATCCTACCAGATGGCAGTATTCGTTATATCCAAGCAGGTTCACAAGTTGAACATGACGAAAATGGTCATATCATTCGCGTCATCGGTTTCAATATTGACATCACCGCTCAACATGAATATGAAACATTATTACGTATGGCTAAAGAAAAGGCAGATGCTGCGAGTGTGGCCAAATCGTCCTTTCTCGCAAACATGAGTCACGAAATTCGTACCCCGTTGAACGCTATTATTGGCTTATTACAATTGCTACACAAAACTGAAACGACACCAGATCAGGTCAATTACCTGAACAAACTGGATGAAGCGAGTCAATTAGTGTTAAGCATATTAAATGATATTCTTGATTTTTCTAAGATTGAGTCAGGCAAGTTAACCATCGATTTACAACCGATGAATCTTAAAAAAGTACTGAAAAACATTGCCCCTATTTTATCAGTCAATCTCAAGGATAAACCTATCCAATTTAACTTCATCCTAGATCCTAAAATACCCAGTTGGGTCATGGGTGATGAATTGCGCTTGCAGCAAATTTTACTCAATCTATCCAGCAATGCTATAAAATTTACAGAGCGCGGTGAAATCGTTATCCATATCAAAAAGCTGATGGAAAAGTCAAAAAAAGTCATGATTGAATTTTCAATCAGAGATACTGGAATCGGTATAACACCTCTGCAATGTGAACATATCTTTGAATCCTTTTCTCAAGCAGAAACAAGCACCTCAAGACGCTATGGCGGAACAGGCCTAGGACTGGCCATCAGCCAAAAATTAGTTCATTTGTTGGGAGGAGAGCTCTTGGTTGAATCTCAAATAGGCAAAGGAAGTACCTTTCACTTTTGTATTGAGTTTGAGCGAACCAAACCCTTAAAGAAGCCCCCTACAAGTCCTCTTCAATTGACTTCAAGAAACCTAATGCTGAAAGATAAAAAACCAGCACTTTATGAACACTCTCATCCTGTGAAAAGATTGTCTGAACTTCGAATATTGCTTGTTGAGGATAATCCTACCAATCAGATGGTGGCTCATGATCTTTTGGTGAGCGAGGGGGCAACGGTTCATGTCGTTGATAACGCGCTAGAAGCCATTGATGCAATCAAACAGATCCGACCTCAGTTCGACGCTGTATTAATGGATATTCATATGCCTGGAATGGATGGTTATGAAGCCTCTCGTGAAATCCGTAAAATGTATGATAGTGAAGCGCTACCTATTATTGCCTTAACCGCCCATGCATGGTCAGAGCATCCTATCCCCGAAGAAACTTCGGGAATAAATGGATCTGTGTGCAAACCGTTTAAGCTAGATGAATTGGTTGCAATGATCCAAAAATTCACCACCCAAAAGACAATCAACTCTACAAAAACAAACACCACGCCAAAGATAGGCAACACTTCAATTTTAGATGTTTCCAGTGCTCTAGAACGTTTTGGTGGAAATCATAAAATTTATTATCGATCGCTTGCGCATTTCATCACTGACGTTAAGAAACAGTTGAAAACATTGCCAAAAACCATTACCAGCAATCACGAAACAGCTAGCCACATCCTTCATACTCTCAATGGACTAGCCAATACCCTTGGGGCTGAAAGGTTTGCTTACCAGGCAAGAGACCTATATCATCAATTAGAAAATCAATCCCTCACTGAAAAACAGTGGTCCAAGATGCATGCTTCTCTTCTCTCGGAGGGAAAGACCGTCCTCACCATGGCTAAAGAACTTCTAAAAAGCACTAAACCCTGTCAAAACACATCTGAATCACACACCGCTCAAGGAGAAAAATGGTCGGTAGAAGAAGGAGTAACCAACCTATTGAAATTATTAGAATCAAACAACATGGAAGCATTGGACCTTTTTGAGAAACTCCAGCAAAACTTCAAACATGCTCCTAAAGCATTCACCAAGCTTGGTGAAGCCATTGAAAGACTAGAGTTCTCTAAGGCTGCTAAGCTATGTAAAGTGATACTCAAGCAGGAAGGGCTATGAAAAAGCGAGAGGCAGAACAAATGGTTGCAACGAAGGAGCGTCGTCCTCGAATTCTCATTGTTGATGATCAAGTCGTTAATATCCAGCTGCTCCACAATCTGTTAAAAAAGGACTACGACATTTTCATGGCAACGAATGGTCGGGAAGCATTACAACTTTGTATGCGATGTTCGCCCGATCTCATCTTGCTAGACGTTGTCATGCCTAAAATGAGTGGCCTTGAGCTATGTAAGGCACTGAAACAACATGAAGAAACGCAGATGATCCCTGTGATCTTCATCACAGCCCTTCAAACGCCAGATGAAGAAACAGCTTGTTGGGAAGCCGGCGGGGTAGATTTTGTGAATAACCCAGTGAATCCTATTACCCTTCAAAATCGAGTTAAAGTCCATTTGACCTTAAAATTTCAAACGGAGTTTTTGCAAAAACTGACTCTAATTGACGGGTTAACTGGTCTTGCCAACCGCAGATGTTTTGATGAACGTTTAGAGCTTGAATTCCGCCGAGCAAAAAGGGGTGAGCGCTCATTAGGGTTACTGATGGTAGACGTTGATTTTTTCAAAGAGTACAACGATCATTATGGCCACCAAAAAGGAGACGAATGTCTACAGCGAATTGCAACAACCATGAAGTCCGACTTGCAGCGCGCAGGTGATTTGGCAGCTCGCTATGGTGGCGAAGAATTTGCCCTACTTCTTCCAGAAACAGATGAAAATGGAGCACGCCATTTAGCACAAAAAATAATCACTGACATCAAAGCACAAGGCATCGAACATCAATCATCTACAGTAGAATCAGTCGTGACAGTCAGCATAGGCATTGCCTCATATCCTCAAAAAGAGATCATCTCTCCTAAAACATTGATACAAATGGCTGATCAAGCCCTTTATCGCGCTAAACAATGCGGTCGCAATCAGGTTTCTGTCTAATATTAATCACAGTGAATAATTATTGTCTATAATTTACATAAGTCAAACAAGTTATGATGAATAATGCCTCACTATGGTTATACACACAATCATTTGATTCATCACGAATTCAGACAAGCGATCATGTCTGGAGATATCCCTAGTATTTGCTGGTATTTTCAAAGACGAGCTTTGGAATTAACCGCAGGCAATGAGGTCATACAAGATATTTTTAGAGCACTAGATTTATTAGAATATCGTTTGGGGCCAAAAAGTCGAGATGATTATGAAAATATGCTGCTCCATCCTAGCATCAGTAATGAAAATTTACCCCTCATCGAATACTTATGTGAAGGTAGAAGCGTTCAGCTTGCAACCACAGGTCCTGATGGATTTTCTGCATTGTATTTAGCCACACGTTTGGGTAATGCTAAAGCCGTTCAGCTTCTATTAAAAACCCCATATGAATTAGAAAATGATCAAGCAGGCATTGTCAAGATAGCCTTTTTGGAAGCGACTCACAAGAAAGATGAAGAATGTCTATATTATCTAAGACCTGCGATGTTATACCAATACATTCATTTTAATCAACCAGATCTTCTACGCGCTATACTAAAAAATACTTATTGTGATTATCAGTTCACAGATCATCGAGGTGACTCCCCTCTCCATTTAGCGATGAGCTACCCCCATTCTGAATGTCTCCAAATCATATTATCTTATTTTCTGCCCTGTATCATGACTAAAAATCATCAGGGGTTATCACCATTGTATTTGCTTGAAGAGCGTCACATGAAAGATCCTTCCATTAATTATCTATATCACAGTAATTATCAATCCATTTTAACGTTCATCAAACAAAAGGTGCTGGAACTAGATGCACTGATTCAGGAAAACAAGGATGTTGACCGTAATCTTCAACACATCATTTGGTTTGGAACTATTTTAAAAACCCTATCACACCCACTTGCTTTGCAGATGAAAGGAGAATTATTGACCCAATGTCAATCAGATCAGGTTAGAAAAGGGTTATTATATTCTGCTAATGTTGATATAGAATATGTCCCTACAAGCCCTCTGAAAGAATTCTTAAAGCAGCAAAAACAATTTCTCATCCAGGCATTGAACCTACGAGATAAGGATACTGTCGAACGGTTGGTTCGAGAGGGAGTGAACCCCAACTTCTTCATGGAAAATGGGGAAACGCCACTTTCATGGGCTGTCACAATAAAAGAGCCCTTGATTGTCCATGCTTTGATGCAATCCGAATCGATTGAACCTCATCAAGCGAATATGAACGGCCATGAACCTATCTATCTTGCCTTTCAGAACAACGATATTTGTTCATTTGCAGCCATTATGATGGAGCCTAAAACCCCTAAGTGTGCCACCGTTCAATTTCAAATAAACTTCCCCATACATGGATGGGTTCAAATTGATCTGGATAATAATGAGCAAGTAGAAATGTGGGAGAGCTTAACAACCATTAATTACATGGAGGAAAAATATGAGCAAAATAGAAGGACCTTTTTATCGCAGATTGTTCGATTAAAATCTTTTTTAAATGAGCAATTTATTGCACTACAACAAGATTACGCTCGAGGAATGAAATTATCTACAGCTGTAATGGACACAGAGCCACTCAAAGAAGCACAAGGGTATTATTTAACGAGACACATCAATACTAATTTTCTAAATGATCCAGATAAGCGAGGAAAACGAGAATGCCAATCTGCTGTCTTAAGCTTAAGAGGGTATCCAACAGGTGTTTTTAATCATGCCATTTCAACTCCAACAGGGGCCCCTATTGCCTACGAACTAAATCCTCACCGATGTTTGACCACAACCAAGCGAGATATGAATTCGATTCGATTGTGGCAAAATTTTCCGAGTGATCCAGCTGGAAGAGAATTTGAAACCAACCGTGATAGAGCCATTCACATTCTAGATACGAGCAGCAGAAGACCTGGTAAATCCATAATCAGACATCGATCAGCAGGTGGATTTAAACAACGATCATTAGACCAGTTGATTGCAAAGATCCAAGAAATGACGGCTAACGTTCAAAAACCTTATTATATTTCCAAAAAAAATCTGAAAAAATATGGATACACATATGATGCCATGTATAGTCGTTATAAGATCAATGATAACTTTCATTATTATGCCAAGTATCACACCTTGCCTTATAACGAAGTATTGATTAAAACAGCTGCCATGGAGTTGCAAGGAGATGCTGTATCAGATATCAGTCATATCTTTCTCACTGAAAAAAATAAAGATTTTACCTTAATTGCGTTGATTACTGTCGTCTCTACCCAAATAGAGCTGTTGCTTCATAGAGACTCAAATCGATATTTTCCTATTTGCTACTATGATGTCACCACAGGTATTCACCAAAAAATATCAAGGACGAGTTTAGCCTTTTTAACTAAGTTAACTGAAATTTGCTTTGTCATGCCCATCGATTGTTTAAAATTAAATGCAAGTTTTGCAGCCATCATTGCACCTATGTCGACGAAAGAATTCTTCCAAACAGAACATACTGCATGTAAAGTAAGAGAGATTTTATTAGAACTATGTATTCAAAAGTACCATCAAGATAAAACCTTACTTGAAATATTAGACCAAGGAATGATGTATCAACCAGAGCTCAGTGACATGGTTTACTACCCCTACTTAAGCCCTATTTACAACGAAGCAGTCTATCGCGCTTTCAGTGTTTATACTGGCTACTTAAGCCAGCTGCAACTCATCATAACAACCCATTTGTATCGGGCCCCCCAAAATCATGGGACGTTTCAACCCATGCTTGAATTTAGCTCCCTCATGGCGTTAAGAAAAACGGTAAGAAGTCAGACCTCGCCATTTAGCTATTATCAATGCCTTACACCCAGTCAATCAGGAAACATCGTTGTGAAAAAAATACCAAACGTTTCGATCTGGGCGAAATATTGGGAAGAAGGGAAAAGAATGGCTATTCCTATTCATTTTATGTGGGATATATTGTCAATATCTATCATCAATTGTCCTTATGAAGATGCTCCAAATGATTATGAAATGCTGGACTCTAGTATTGTTTATCATCTCAATCATGATGCCAGTCATGCCATCAGAAAATACGTGATGGTGGAAAGTATCATTCAATTGATAAGCCAATATGGACGACCAGAAGTACAAAAAATAATACAATCCTTTACACCTGAGGAACATGCGTTGCTATTGTTGGTGGCATTTTTAGAGCGTTCTGGTCGAACCAATGAATTATCAGGCACTGACGATCCATCCAATGCAGTCCGAAGCATGGAATTGATCATGATGGTTTCAATTAGACTTGGATTTAATCAAACATTAATGAGCACAGTATGTTGTAATGCTGTAAATTTTACTGGAGAGCAAAAGCATGATG